>NZ_JBJDNC010000030.1:0-85033 GCF_044900265.1 Pseudomonas sp. NPDC089406
TCGGGCCAGGGACGGCCCGTCGGCGCGTACCTCCGGAGCAAGCCCGGAGCGAGGGAACCCCCGGAGCGCAGCGTAGGGGGCCGGATGATGGGAGCCAGCGTTTTTTGGTTACTTTTTGTCGCGTTTGACAAAAAGTGACCCGCCGTAAGGGCGGAAAGGTGACGAAAAGCCGACATCGTCAATGAATGCGCGTACATCTACCAAAGCAATCACCATGGACTACGAACCCGAACCCGAACCCGAACCCGAACCCGAACCCGAACCCCTCAACTCACCCCATATGCCCCTGATCCAGCAAAATCGCCTCATCCAAAGCCTCCAACAACCCCTTGCGCACTTTCAGCTTGGTATTCTTGTGCGCCAGCATGTTCAGCTTCTTCAATTCCCGGGCAACCTGATGCGCCTCATCGAGCAACCGCTCAGCCGGCACAACCTTGTCAACAAACCCCGCATCCAGCGCATCCCGAGGCTCGAACATCTCGGCATTGATCACCGACCGGTGGAAGGCCGAACGGCGCAGGCGATCGCGGGCCAGTTCGATGCCTGCATGGTGCATGGTCATACCGATCTGCACTTCATTCAGACCGATCTTGTACGGCCCCTCGACACCAATGCGGTAATCAGCCGACAGCAGCAAAAACGCACCCTTGGCCACGGCATGGCCAGGGCAGGCGACGATCACCGGGAACGGGTGCGACAACAGACGACGGGCCAGGGTGGAGCCAGCAGTCACCAGGCCTACCGCCTCCTTGGGGCCGGCAGTCATTACCTTGAGGTCGTAACCGCCAGAAAGAATGCCCGGCTGGCCGGTGATGATCACCACCGCGCGCTCTTGCGCGGCGCGGTCCAGGGCTGCGTTGAACGCTGTGATGACATCCGGCGAGATGGCGTTGACCTTGCCGTTGTTGAGGGTCAGGGTGGCGACGCCGTCTTCGGCGTGGTAGGTAATCAGCTCGCTCATGGCAGAGTCCTTTAGGTGGCGTGGCGACGACGTTACCCAGCACCGCCAGCCAGGTAAAGCAGCAAGGCTGACTGGCCAGTCAGCCTTGGCCTGTGATCCCGCAGTACAGCAGGGCAGGCACTTCAGGGGCGGTAAAAGCGCTGGCGACAATGGCAGCATTGCCCTGATGGCTGCGGCTTTTCGGCGGAAGGGCTTAAGCGCATGAAAATTCTGAAAAAAATGCTTGCCAAAGAAAAGACCTTCGACTAAATTAGCGCGCCTCGACAGGCTGAACAGCTTGAAGAGAAACGGTGAAGTGTCCGAGTGGTCGAAGGAGCACGCCTGGAAAGTGTGTATACGAGAAATCGTATCAAGGGTTCAAATCCCTTCTTCACCGCCACATTCTGCGAAAAGCCCCCGAATCGAAAGGTTCGGGGGCTTTTTGTTTTCTGGGCCCAGGGTGCGCTTTATTCATAGTGGGTCCAAAGCCGCAGCACCTTGACCACCTGATCATCCTGCAGCACCTGATAGACAAGGCGGTGCTGAATGTTGATGCGCCGGGAGTAAGCGCCGCTCAGGTCTCCCACCAGCTTTTCGAAAGGTGGCGGATTCTGAAAGGGGTTTGCCTGTACTACCTCCAGCAAGGCTACTGCCTTTTCTTTCAGGCCTGCTGCAGCAAGCTTCTTCGCGTCCTTCTGGGCCTGTTTGGTAAAAGCGAGCTGCCAGCTCACCAGTCAAGGTCCTTGGCGCATTCGTTCACTGGCTCTTCCATGCCTTCCTTGATGGATTCGCGCATGCCTGGGGTGGACAGCAGGTAGAGCGTTTCCTGGATGGCTTCCCAGTCCTCGGCAGAGATGAGGACCGAATTGGTGCGCTTGCCCGAGATCATGATCGGTTGGTGGGACTCGGCGGACTGATCCATCAGTCGATAGAGGTTGGTACGCGCTTCGCTGGCAGTCAGTATTCGCATGGCGCCTGGTCTCCTGAAATTTCAGGCATCGTACGCCAAGACGTACGCATTGGTAATGCCGCTTTGTCGCCGCATGTGTGCAGCTTCCCGTGTGGGATACCGGCTTGGCTGTGTGGGGGGGCTAGCATTTTTGCCAGTTGGAAGACTGATCGCCAAGCGCTAGCGTGGTCGCCAAATAAAGGACCACCGGCGGGAGGTGGCCAATGGCGAGCGTTGCATCATGGCTTGCGGATTGTCACGACGGGTTGGTTAACGGTGAGCCGGCGCAGAACTTCACCACCCTATGTGAAGGGCTGACCGAGTATCGGCTGGAGATGTCCGATGAGCAGTGGCGCGCGGATATCCTGCCCGCCTGTCGAAGCCATGCCCTGGACCAGTTGCTGCTCGAAGACCCTTATACCCGCCGCGCCAGGGAGCGCCCACGGGGTTATGCAGGCGACGCGGTGATGATGGATTACAACTACTTCCGCACGCCGCCAGATGCCTGCAGCGAGCTCGGCAGGCAGCTATTTTTCAGCGTGACCGCTTCCCCCAACGGCGCAAGCGTGCGTTGGCGACGGGCGCACCTCGCTGACTTGATCGACAGCCAGGCGTGGCGCTGTGATGCACTTTCAGTGTTGGCAGTGGCGTGCGGTCATTGCCGGGAATGTCTGCTGCTGCCCAGCGAAACCTTGCAAGCCATCGAGACATTCATAGCCCTGGACCAGGATCCCGACAGCCTTGAAGTTGTGCGCAAGACCCTGCCCGCGCAGATCGTGCCGCGCAGGATGGCCGCACAATCGCTGGTTCGCGAGCCAAGCCTGCGCGGCTTCGACCTTGTCTATTCGGCAGGTCTTTACGACTACCTCGCCGAGCCTGCAGCAGCGGCGCTGACCCGCCTGCTGGTCGAGCGTACCGCGCCCGGCGGCACCGTGCTGATCGCCAACTTCACACCGGACAACTGGGGGCGCGGTTATATGGAGGCCTTCATGGATTGGCATCTGGTACTGCGTACTCGGGACGACATGCGCAGGCTGGTGCCCGTAGCAGGGGTTGCCAGCAGTTGCGTGTACTTCGACCCTTATCGCAATGTGGTTTACCTGAAGATGATCAAGGCCTAGGTTTTGTACGAAAAGTGCCTGCGCGACGATCATGCTGCGTTGAAAACAGGCTCGGAATGCTCATTTACAACCCGTAAACTCCGCTTCCTCGCCTGTTTTCGCCTTGCCTGATCGCCGCTCGGCGACTTTTCGTACAAACCCTAGAAACTCACCGAAGCCGACAACCTGGCCGTACGCGGCGCCCCCGGGAACAGGTAGTTGTCCCCCAGGTAATCCCCCACATCGCGCCAGTAGCGCTTGTCGAAGACGTTATCCACCGTCAGGCGCAGCACGGTGTCATAGCCACCAATCTGCGTGCGGTAGCGGCTACCGATATCGAACACGGTGTAGCCGCCCACCTCGACGTTGCCAGCCTGGCTCGCATACTTGCTGGCGCTGTAGCGCGCGCCGCCGAGCAGGGCCAGGCCAGGGACGGGCAGGGCGTAATCGGCCTGCAGCGCCGCGCGCAGGCGCGGCACGTTGATCGCCTGGTGGCCCTCGTAAGTGTCGGTGCCGCTGTTCTGCACCCGCGCGCGGATCGCCGCAGCGCTGGCGTGAATCTGCAGGTTCGAGGTGACGTGGCCGCTGGCGCCCAACTCCAGGCCGGTGTTCTTCTGCTGGCCCTGCTGCACGTAGGTGAAGCCGGTGCCCTCGGGCCGGGCGTACTGGTAGGCCTGGCGGATCTGGAACAGCGCGGCGCTGAAGCTCATGCCCTGCCAGTCGCGCTTGATGCCCACTTCCAGCTGGCGCGACAGGGTCGGGGCGAGGATTTCACTGGCGTTGCTGGCAAACCACGGCGCGGTGCCGCCGGCCGACAGGCCTTTGGAATAGCTGGCGTACAGCGTGGTGTCCGGCTGCGGCTTGTAGATCAGCGCGGCGTTTGGCAGCAGCTGGTACTGGCGGGTATGGCGGCCGGCTTCGCCGCCTTCCTTCCAGGTCTTTTCGTCCAGGCGCACTTCGCGGGCGCCGATCACGGTCTGCCAGTGTTCGTTGAAGGTGATGCGGTCGCTGAAGAACAGGCCGTACTGGCGGCTGTCCAGGCGGCGCTCGCTGTCGCCGACCGGGGCGCTGGACGGTTGTACCGCGGGCGCGTCCTCGCCGATGTTGCCGCTGCCCACCAGCATGTTGTAGTAGGGGCGCTGGTCGAGGGTGCGGCGCTGGGCGCTGGCGCCCAGGGTCAGTTCATGGTCTACGCCCAGCGCCCGGAAGCTGCCGTCGAGCGTGGCCTGGGCCTCGTCGGTGCGGCGGGTGTCATCGGGGCTGCGGAAATCATAGATGTCGTAATCGCCCGAGGGGCTGAAGTGCGCGGCATTGCCGCCGTCGCTGCCCCAGGCGAAGGCGCTGTAGTCGTCGATCACCACCTCGCTGCGCGAGGCGCTGAGGGTGCTGTTCCAGTTGTCATTCAGCCGGTACTTGAAGCGCCCGCCCAGGTTCAGCGAGTCGTTCTGCACAGGCTTGGCCCACTGCTGCCAGGCCAGGTGGTCCTTCGGGTTCACACCGTGGGGCAGCGACGTGCCGCCCAGCAGCTGGTAGCCCGGCACCGAATACTGCTCGCGGTGCTGGTACTCGGCATCCAGCTCCAGCACGGCATCGGGGTTGATCTGCCAGTCGAAGGCCACCGAGGCGAAGTCGCGCTTGCCGTCGGCGTGATCGACGTAGGAGCGGATGTCTTCATGGGCCAGATTCACCCGCACACCGAACTGGCGTTCAGCGCCGAACCAGCCGCCCAGGTCGGTGGCCAGATAGCGCTCGCCCTGTTCGTTGCTCGACACACTGACGCTGCGTACATCCTCGGTGCGCTTGGTCACGTAGTTGACCAGCCCGCCAGGCTCGGACACGCCGCTCTGCAAGCCCGACAGGCCCTTGAGCAGTTCCACCTGCTGCTTGTTCTCCAGCGCCACGTTCTGCTCGCCGGCGATGGTCTGGCCGTTGATCTTGTAGCTGCTGGCGGCGTTAAGCTCGAAACCGCGCACGTTGAAGTTCTCGTAGTAGCCCACCGGCGCATAGCTTTCGCCTACCGAGGCATCGCTTTGCAGCACTTCGCTGAGCTTGCGCACCTGGCGGTCGTCCAGCAGCTGGCGGCTGAACACGCTGACCGCCGCCGGGGTGTCCAGCACGGGCGCTGCGTGCAGGCCGCCGACCTGGGCCTCGCGCACCTGGTAGCCTTCGCTTGCGTAGCTGTCGGTGACCCGCACCGGGGCCAGGGTAACGCTGTCATCGGCCAGGCCCTGGCCACTGTGCAGGGCCAGGCCCAGGCCGAGCAGGCCAAGGGGCAGGCGGGGGCGAAGCGGGGTCATGCAAGGCTCCTTGAATAGGCGCGCGTCAGCGGTGGGTGTTGGCTGTCGGGCAGGCGCGGGCCGCCGGCGTTGCGCCGGGCAGGCAGGCAAAAAAGGGCGCCATGTTAGCAGGCACGCAAGCACGCGTGCCCGCTTAAAAGCGGGCACTTATGGGGAGTAACGTTTAAGCCCGGTGAAAATTCAGGCGGCAGCCGGGCGCTGATGCCGGCGCCAGCTGTCGTCGATCTTCGACCAGGTCTTGCCATCGGTGATGGCCATCAGCTTGCGCCCGTCCTTGAAAGTAGCGAGGAAGGTCACTTCATCCTCCTTGCCGCCCAGCAACAGCCCGGCCAGCAGCCCCACCGGGCCTGCCACCAGTGCACCGGCCATGCCCCAGCCGATGGCGCTGCCCAGACTGCGGGTGGACTCGAGGTTGGCAAGCTTCAAGTCGGTGATGCGGGTCAGTGAAATGCGCTCGCCAGGCGAGGGGCTGCGCGGGGTCTTGAGTGTGAGCGCTCCATTGCGATACTCGCCTTCACCTTGCAAGAAATCGCCGGATTGCACCGTGAGTCTTGTCATCGTGTCGTCCTGTCGGGAAAGGGCTTCTTGACCAGCGCCTACTGAGCGCTCCGGCCGTTAGCAAGTCAACGGCCAGGCGACGGAGGGTCATGTGGCCAGTTGTCGCGGTAACTATCCCTGCGGATAGGCGATGGTTCGAGTGAACATTAGCGGGTCGCATTTTCATAATTAAACTTCGAACTTTTGAACACGAAACCCGGCAGTCATTAACGGGACTCATGGTTTTACAAGTGCTCTGCCGTACAAGGGGACTTTTCGCAAAGAGTTGCTGTTTTCGAAAATGAACAAATATGCAAAAAACTGCTGGACAGAAAGTTTCTGAATATGTCAGTTTTTTTGCGCCTCATAAGGGCGAGTGACAGGATGAACTCGCCAGGTGGGAGACTCCTGTCGGACATCAACTGCTTTTTGTACACAAGGAAGTTAACTGCATGTCAAAAGCCACACTCAATGCCGTTGCTCCAAGCGCGGCCGCGCTGCAACCCCACGGGCCGAGTGCCACTGCCGGGCTGGTGGAGCGTTTTGCCCACCAGTACGACCGTGGCGGCGTCGATATCAACGGCAAGCCCTCGTTCAGCGTCGACCAGGCGGCGGACTTCTTGTTGCGCGATGGCGCCGCCTGGAAAGACCTGAACAAGGACGGCACCATCAGCCTCACCTACAGCTTCCTCACCCGCGCACCGTCGGACTTCTACAGCCGCGAACTGGGCAGTTTCAGCCAGTTCAGCAGCCTGCAGAAAGACCAGGCCAAGCTCGCCATGCAGTCCTGGGCGGACGTGGCCAAGGTCACCTTCACCGAGTCGGCCAGCGGCGGCGACGGCCACATGACCTTCGGCAACTACAGCGCCAACGACGGCGGTGCGGCGTTCGCCTACCTGCCGTTCGATCAGCCCGGCTCGCACAAGGGCGAGTCCTGGTACCTGATCAACAGCGGCTACCAGGTCAACACCAACCCCGGCACCGGCAACTACGGGCGCCAGACCATCACCCACGAGATCGGCCACGTGCTGGGCCTGTCGCACCCCGGCGACTACAACGCCGGCGAAGGCAACCCCAGCTACCGTGACGCCTCCTACGCCCAGGATTCGCGCGGCTACAGCGTCATGAGCTACTGGAGCGAGAGCAACACCGGGCAGAACTTCATCAAGGGCGGCGGGCAGTACTACGCCTCGGCGCCGCTGATGGACGACATCGCGGCCATCCAGAAGCTCTACGGCGCCAACTACGCGACCCGTTCCGGCGACACCACCTACGGCTTCAACTCCACCGCCGATCGCGACTACTTCTCGGCCACCTCGGCCTCGTCGAAAGTGGTGTTTGCGGTGTGGGACGGTGGTGGCAACGACACCCTGGACTTCTCGGGCTTTACCCAGAACCAGAAGATCAACCTCAACGAGGCGTCGTTCTCGGACGTGGGCGGCATGGTCGGCAACGTGTCCATCGCCAAGGGCGTCACCGTGGAGAACGCCATCGGCGGTTCGGGCAACGACCTGCTGATCGGCAACCAGGTGGCCAACCTGCTCAAGGGCGGTGCCGGCAACGACATCCTCTACGGCGGTGGCGGTGCCGATACGCTGTGGGGCGGCAGCGGTGCCGACACCTTCGTGTTCGGCGCGGTCAGCGACTCGACCCGGGCCGCGCCGGACCGGATCATGGACTTCACCTCGGGTGTGGACAAGATCGACCTGTCGGGCATTGCCGCGTTCGCCGTGGACCACCTGCCGCTGACCTTCGTCAACGCCTTCACCGGCCATGCCGGCGAGGCGGTGCTGAGTTACGACCAGGCGACCAACCTGGGCAGCCTGGCCATCGACTTCACCGGCAACAGCCTGGGTGATTTCCTGGTGACCACCGTTGGCCAGGCCGCAGTCACCGACATCGTGGTCTGATGCATGGGGGCGGCGCTTCGGCGCTGCCCCTTCTGCCGAAGAGGCCAAGCGATGCGAGTGAGCAACCCTTTGATCGCGCTGTGTGCGATCCCCCTGATGTGGATGACCGAGGTAGCCATGGGCAGCAGCCTGTTACTCCCCAACCCCGCGCAACTGGCCGGGCGTTGGCAGCTTTACGCCGAACAGCCGCAGGGCCAGCCCTGCGAGCTGCGCCTGGGCGCCAGCGAAGGCCAGCTGGACGGTGACTTGGCGTGCGCCGAGCGCCTGCTCGGGCTGCGCCCCGGCAGCTGGCTGGTGACCCCCGACACCCTCGCCCTGGTGGGCGCTGACGGCAGCAGCGTGGTGCATTTCAGCCGCCAAGCTGCCCAGCGTTATACCTGGGCTGCGCCGGACGGCACGCAACGGGTACTTGAGCGCTTGAACCCATAACCCCCGCCTGGAACTTGTAAAGTTCCAGCCAGACAGGGCGAAACATGAAACTTCCGAGCCACAAGCCCGGGGCGCCCTTGTGGGCGGCGCTCGGCCAATACAAATCGACCTTGATCAGCGTGGGCTGTTTTACCGCCTTGATAAACCTGCTGATGCTGGTGCCGTCGATTTATATGTTGCAAGTGTACGACCGTGTACTGAGTTCACAGAACACCACAACTTTATGGGTGCTGACGCTGATGGTCGTCGGCTTCTTCGTTTATATCGGTGCGCTGGAGGCGGTGCGCAGTTTCATCGTTATCCGGGTGGGCAACCAGTTGGAAAAAAGTTTCAACCTGAATGTTTACCGCGCCGCCTTCGAACGCAACTTGCGCCAGCGTGACGGCGCCGCCGGGCAGGCCCTGGGTGACCTTACCCAGCTGCGCCAGTTCGTCACCGGCCCTGCGCTGTTCGCCTTCTTCGACGCGCCGTGGTTCCCGCTGTACCTGGCGGTGATCTTCGTCTTCAACCTCTGGCTGGGGGTGATGGCCTGCGTCGGCGCGGTGCTGCTGATTGGCCTGGCGCTGCTCAACGAGCGCCTGACCCACGCCACCTTGGCCGAGGCCAGCCAGTACCAGCTGCAATCGACGCAACTGGCCGGCAGCCAGTTGCAAAGCGCCGAGAGCATTCAGGCCATGGGCATGCTCGGCGCCCTGCGCCAGCGCTGGTTCGCCCTGCATGTGCGCTTTCTCGACCTGCAAAACCGCGCCAGCGACACCTCGGCGGTGGTCACCGCCACCAGCAAGGGCCTGCGTCTGTGCCTGCAATCGCTGGTGCTGGGGCTGGGCGCGTTGTTGGTGATCGAGGGGCAGATGACCCCGGGCATGATGATCGCAGGTTCCATCCTCATGGGCCGGGTGCTCAGCCCGATCGACCAGCTGATTGCCGTGTGGAAGCAGTGGAGCGCCGCGCATCTGGCCTACCAGCGCCTGGACAGCCTGCTGCGCGAACACCCCGAGCCCGCGGCGCCGATGCCGTTGCCGGCACCCACCGGGCAACTGGCGGTCGAGCAGGTTAGCGCAGGCCCCCCCGGGCGCAACCTTGCGACCTTGCAGCAGGTCAGTTTCAGCCTGGCCCCGGGTGAGTTGCTGGGGGTGCTGGGCGCCTCGGGCTCGGGCAAGTCGACCCTGGCCAAGGTGCTGGTGGGCGTGTGGCCGACCCTGGCCGGGCAGGTGCGACTGGACGGCGCCGAGCTCAGCCAGTGGGACCGCGAAGCGTTAGGCCCGCACATCGGCTATTTGCCGCAGAACATCGAGCTGCTGCGCGGCAGCATCGCCGAAAACATCGCCCGCTTCGGCGAGCTGGACGGCCACAAGGTGGTCGAGGCCGCGCGCCTGGCCGGGGTGCACGAGCTGATCTTGCGCCTGCCGCAGGGCTATGACACGCGCCTGGGCGAGGCGGGCGGCGACCTTTCCGGTGGCCAGAAGCAGCGCATCGCCCTGGCCCGGGCCCTGTATGGCAACCCCTGCCTGGTGGTGCTGGACGAGCCCAACTCCAACCTCGACAGCCTTGGCGAGGCGGCCTTGGCCAATGCCCTGCAACAGCTCAAGGCCCTGGGCCGCAGCGTGGTGCTGGTGACCCACCGCAGCGCCGCGCTGGGCCAGGCCGACAAGCTGCTGGTGCTTAACGAAGGCCGCTTGCAGGGCTTTGGCCCGGCCCGCGACATCCTCCACGCCCTGGGCCAGGGCCCGGCGCAACGCCCGCTGCAGGCCGGGGGTGGCGCATGAGCCGGCATGAGCGCGACGCGCGCTTTCACGTGCGCCTGGGCTGGTGGCTGACCCTGGCCGGCTTCGGTGGTTTCATGGCCTGGGCCAGCCTGGCGCCGCTCGACCAGGGGGTGCCGGTGCAGGGCACCGTGGTGGTTTCGGGCAAGCGCAAGGCGGTGCAGTCGATGGCCCCTGGGGTGGTCAGCCGGATTCTGGTCCGCGAGGGCCAGCAGGTGCATCAGGGCGAGGCGCTGTTCCGCCTTGACCGCACCCAGGTGCAGGCCGATGTCGCTGCCTTGCAGGCCCAGTACCGCACCACACTCGCCAGCCTGGCGCGCTGGCAGGCCGAGCGTGATAACCGGGCGCAGTTGACGTTTGCCGCCGAACTGCTGGGCGATGACGACCCGCAGCTGGGGTTGATTGTTGAAGGCCAGCGCCAGCTGTTCGACAGCCGCCGCCAGGCCCAGGCCCGCGAGCAGGGCGCGCTGGCCGCCAGCATCGACGGCTCCCAGGCCCAGCTGGCCGGCATGCGCCGCGCGCGTGGCGACTTGCAGGCCCAGGCCGACTCGCTGCGCGAGCAACTGGACAACCTGCGCCCGCTGGCCGGCGAGGGCTACATCCCGCGTAACCGCGTGCTCGAGTACCAGCGCCAGCTGTCACAGGTGCAGCGCGACCTGGCACAGAACGCTGGCGAAAGCGCGCGGCTGGAGCAGGTGATCGTCGAGGCCCGGCTCAACCTGCAGCAGCGCCGCGACGAGTATCAAAAAGAGGTGCGCACGCAACTGGCGGAGGTTCAGGTCAAAGCCGCAACGCTTGAGCAGCAGCTCAACTCGGCGCGCTTCGAGTTGCAGCACAGTGACATCGTCGCCCCCGCCGACGGCATTGCCGTCAACCTAGGGGTGCATACCGAAGGCGCCGTGGTGCGGGCCGGCGACACCCTGCTGGAAATCGTCCCGCAGGGCACGGCGCTGGAGGTGGAAGGGCGCCTGCCGGTCAACCTGGTGGACAAGGTGGCGATGCAGATGCCGGTGGACATCCTGTTCACCGCCTTCAACCAGAACCGCACGCCGCGGGTCAGCGGCGAGGTGGCGCTGGTGTCGGCCGACCAGTTGCTCGACGAACGTACCGGCCAGCCGTACTACGTGCTGCGCAGCACGGTCAGCGAAGCGGCGCTGGCGCGCCTGAACGGCCTGGTGATTCGCCCGGGCATGCCCGCCGAGCTGTTCGTGCGTACCGGCGAGCGCTCGCTGCTCAATTACCTGTTCAAGCCCCTGCTCGACCGCGCAGGGTCTGCGTTGACCGAACAATAAGGACCGCCCGTGAAGACCTTTGCATTGACCGGCCTGCTGGCCGCCTGTGCCTGCTGGCCGGCGCAGGCGGCCATGGGCCCGTTCCAGGTGTACGAACAGGCGCTGCGCCGCGACCCGGTCTACCTGGCTGCCTTCGAGCAGCGCGAGGCCGGCCAGGAGTACCGCGCCATCGGCCGTGCCGGGTTGCTGCCGAGCCTTTCGTACAACTACAACAAGGGCCGCAACGACTCCCAGGTGCGCTACCTGGGGGATTCGCGACGCCAGCAGGAGGACCGCACCTATAGCAGCATGGGCTCGTCGTTCACCCTGCAGCAGCCGTTGTTCGATTACCAGGCCTACGCCGCCTACCGCAAAGGTGTGGCCCAGGCGCTGTACGCCGACGAGAGCTTTCGCGACCAGAGCCAGCAGTTGCTGGTGCGGGTGATGACCAGCTACACCCAGGCGCTGTTCGCCCAGGACCAGATCGCCATCAGCGTGGCCAGCAAGCAGGCGTACCGGCAGCAGTTCCAGCAAAACCGGCGCCTGTTCGCAGCTGGCGAGGGCACCCGCACTGACATCCTCGAGGCCCAGGCGCGTTTTGAGCTGGCCGATGCCGAGGAAATCCAGGCGCGTAACGATCAGGACGCCGCATTGCGCGAGCTGGGGGCGCTGATTGGCGAGCCGGCAGTCAGGGTCGAGGACCTGGCGCCGCTGGACAGCGCGTTCGCCCTGCCGCAGGTCGAGCCCCAGGGCTATGAAGCCTGGCAGGCGCGGGCACTGGCCGAAAACCCGCAACTGGCCTCATCGCGCCAGGCGGTGGAGGTAGCGCGCCAGGAGGTGGAACGCAACCGTGCCGGGCATCTGCCCAAGGTCACCGCCTATGCCAGCTCGCGGCGCCAGCAGTCGGACAGCGGCAACACCTACAACCAGCGCTACGACACCAACACCGTCGGTATAGAGGTGAGCCTGCCGCTGTTTGCCGGCGGCGGCGTGTCGGCCACGACCCGCCAGGCCAGCCGGTATATGCAGCAGGCCGAGTACGAGCTGGACGGCGCCACCCGCAGCACCCTGATCGAGCTGCGCCGGCAGTACAACGCCTGCCAGTCCGGCGCCAGCCGCTTGCGCGCCTACGAGCGGGCACGGGTGGCGGCCGAGGCGCTGGTGCTGTCGACGCGCAAGAGCGTGCAGGGCGGCGAGCGGGTCAACCTCGACGTGCTCAATGCCGAGCAGCAGCTGGCAACCACCCGCCGCGACCTGGCCCAGGCGCGTTACGACTACCTGCTGGCGTGGATCAAGCTGCATTACCAGGCAGGGGTATTGAGCGATGTACAGCTGGCGCGGGTGGATGAAGCCTTCGTCAGTGCCAGGCACTGAATCAGCGCCCCCTTGTAGGAGCCGGCTTGCCGGCGATAGGGCCCGCCCAGGCGTTCGCTGGCACCGGCTGCGCCGGTGATCGCCGGCAAGCCGGCTCCTACAGGATTGCGCAGAACCTGAATCAGACGCTGTATCTGTAGGAGCGGCCTTGTGTCGCGAAAGGGGCGCGAAGCGGCCCCAGGATTTTTGCATCATGCAGAATTGCCGGGGCCGCTGCGCAGCCCTTTCCGACCGGTCCGGCGCCCCGGCAAGGCCGCTCCTACAAGGCCGCAGATCGCCTCCGGTCAGGCTGTTGCCGCTTCCAGCTTCACCCGCTTGCGCTCGGCCAGCGCCCACACCAGCAAGGCCAGTGCGCCGATCACCAGGCCCGTGACGACGATGCCGTCCCAGCCGTACACCTCGAACAGTTGCGTGCCCAGCAGCGACCCCAACGCGCCACCGATGAAATAGCAGGTGATATAGCCGGCATTGAGCCGGGTGCGCGCCTCGGGGCGCAGCACGATCACTGCGTTCTGGTTGCTCACGTGCACCAACTGCACCGCCAGGTCCAGCAGTAGCACGCCCAGCAGCAAGGCTGCCAGCGAGCTTTGGGCAAAGCCCAGCGGCACCCACGACAGCAGCAGCGCAGTCAGGCCCACGGTGGTGCCCAGCGCACCTTTGCCGCGGTCGGCCAGGCGCCCGGCCCAGTTGGCGGCCAGCGCACCCGCCGCGCCGGCCAGGCCGAACAGGCCGATCACCGCGTCCGAGTAGTGGTACGGCGCATTGCTCAGCAAAAACGCCAGCGGCGTCCAGAACAGCGCGAACAGGCTGAACGACAGCAGCCCCAGCAGCGAGCGCAGGCGCAGCACCGGCTCTTCGGCGAACAGGCGGAACACCGAGCCGATCAGCGCCGGGTATTTGAGCCCGGCATGGCTGTGGTGCTGCGGCAGGCTGCGGTACAGGGCCACGGCGGTGATCGCCATCAGCACCGCGGCCAGCACATAGATGCTGCGCCAGCCGCCCAGCTCGGCCATGAAACCGGCGGCGGTACGGGCCAGCAGAATACCCAGCAGCAGGCCGCTCATCAGCGTACCCACGGCGCGGCCGCGCTGGTCGGGGGCGCTCAGGGCGGCGGCCATGGGCACGAGAATCTGCGCCACCACCGAGAACAGCCCGGTCAGCGCGGTACCGACGATCAGCCACGGCAGATTGGGCGCGCAGGCGCTGATCACCAGGCCTGCGGTCGAGATCAGCACCATGGTCACGATCAACCGACGCTGCTCGAACAGGTCACCCAGCGGTGCCAGCAACAGCAGGCCGGCGCCATAGCTGAGCTGGGCAGCGATGACGATGCTGCCGGCGCTGGCGGTGCTCAGGCCGAACTGCTCGGCGATGCTGTGCAGCAAAGGTTGTGCGTAGTAGTTGCTGGCCACCGCCAGGCCGGTGGCGGTGGCCATCAGCAGGATCAGGGCGCGACTGAGTGTCGGGGTGTGCATGGGGGCTCTCGTGGCAGGCAAGGAGGAATGCGGACAAGTATCAGGAAGTGTCTGGCATGACGCCAATGTATAGTTTTCAACTTGTCCATCTTGAAAACAGATAGATCATGAACCTCAAGCAACTGGAGTACGCCCTGGCGGTGGCCGACAGTGGCAGTTTTACCCGCGCCGCCGAGCGCTGCCATGTGGTGCAGTCGGCGCTCAGCCACCAGGTGGCGCGCCTGGAGGCGCAACTGGGGGTGAGCCTGTTCGAGCGCACCTCGCGGCGGGTGCGCCTGACCCCGGCCGGCGAGGCCTTCGTGCAAAGCGCGCGGCCGGCGGTGGAAGCGGCGCGGCGTATCGCCGACGACGTGGCCGCCGCCTGCGGGCAAGTGCGCGGGCGCCTGTCGATTGGTGAGATCAGCTCGTTGACCGCGCTGGACCTGGTGGAGGTGCTGGAGGTGTTCCACAGCCGTCACCCGGATGTGGACGTGCGCTGGCTGACGGCCAAGAGCGAGCTGCTGGTGGCCGACGTGATCGAGCGGCGCCTGGACGTGGGCTTTATCGGCCTGTGGCAGGGCGAGGTGTTGCAGGGCGTGCAGCATCGGCTGCTGGCGCGGGAGGAACTGGTGGCGGTGCTGCCCCTCGGGCACCGGCTGGCGGGGAGCACGCAGCTGGCACTGGCGGAACTTGCCGGCGAGGTGCTGGTGGACTTCCCCGAAGGCACCGGGGCGCGGCGGCAAACCGACGAGGCATTCCAAGCGGCGGGGCTGCTGCGCCGGGTGCAGTTCGAGATCGGGCATATTCGCCTGGTGGAAAAGTTCGTGCAGCGCGGCATGGCTGTGGGGCTGGTGCCCGAACGCATCGCGCGGGGTTTCCAGGGGGTGGCTACGGTGGCGCTGGCGGGGGCACCGGTGCGTCACCTGTATGCCGTCTGGTCACCCAGCCCGACGCCGGCAGCGCGGGCGTTTCTGGAGGTGATGGAACAAAACCTGTCTACCACAGGGTAATGCGATCCTCTGTGTAGGAGCGGCCTTGTGTCGCGAAAGGGCTGCGCAGCAGCCCCGGCGATCTTGAGCAATATCAAGAGCCTGGGGCTGCTGCGCAGCCCTTTCGCGGCACAAGGCCGCTCCTACAGGGGGCATGCCCTTGGCTCAGGCCGAGAACCCGCCATCCACCAGCAGGCTGGCACCGGTGATGTAGCCGGCTTCGGGGCCTGCCAGGTAGGCCACGAAACTGGCGATTTCTTCGGCTTGCCCATAACGCCCGATGGCCATCAGCGGGATCAGGCTCTCGGCGAACTCGCCGCTGGCCGGGTTCATGTCGGTGTCCACCGGGCCAGGCTGCACGTTGTTCACGGTGATGCCCTGCGGCCCCAGGTCGCGGGCCATGCCCTTGGTCAGGCCGACCAGTGCCGACTTGCTCATGGCGTAGGGCGCGCCACCGGCAAACGGCATGCGTTCGGCGTTGGTGCTGCCGATGTTGATGATGCGCCCGCCCTGGCCCATGTAGCGGGCAGCCGCTTGGCTTGCAACGAACACGCTGCGCACGTTGACCGCCAGGGTGCGGTCGAAGTCGGCCAGGTCAAACTCGGTGATCGGCGCCACCGCCAGCACGCCGGCGTTGTTGACCAGGATATCGATGCGGCCGAAGGCTTTCGCGGCGTCGTCCACCGCCAGTTGCAGGGCGGCGGCGTCTGCGCTGTCGGCGCGCAGGGCCAGGGCTTGGCCGCCGGCGGCCTTGAGCTCTTCGGCCAGCGCTTCGGCGGGGCCTGCGGAGCTGACGTAGGTGAAGGCCACCTGCGCGCCTTCTTTGGCCAGCCTGCGGACGATGGCTGCACCGATACCGCGCGAGCCGCCTTGGACGAAGGCTACTTTGCCTTCGAGGGTAAGTTGCTGGGACATGCTGATCTCCTGCTGGAAGCAAGGCCGGATGCCTTGGATGGACGCAGTATCGACCGATGATTACCTGCTGATAAGATGGCAATCGCTATTAGCTGAGTAAACCTTTGGTTGGTAATCATGGCCACGGAATCGTTCAATGCCCTCGAGTGCTTCATTCGCAGCGCCGAGGTGGGCAGTTTTGCCGAGGCGGCCCGGCGCCTGAGCATCACCCCGGCGGCGGTGGGCAAGCACGTTGCCCAGCTGGAAGCGCGCCTTGGGGTGCGGCTGTTCCAGCGTAGTACGCGCAAGCTGACCCTGACCGAGGCGGGGCAACGTTTTCTCGGTGAGGTCAGCGACAGCTTTCGCACCATCCAGTACGCCGTGGCCAACCTGGCCAGCGCTGAAGGCCAGCCGGCCGGCTTGCTGCGGGTGAGCATGGGCACGGTGTTCGGGCGCTTGTATGTGCTGCCGTTACTGGGCGAGTTTTTGCGCAGGTTCCCGGCCATCACCCCGGACTGGCACTTCGATAACCGCCAGGTGGACCTGATCGGCCAGGGTTTCGATGCCGCCATCGGCGGCGGCTTCGACCTGCCGCCGGGGGTGGTGGCGCGCAAGCTGGCCCCGGCGCACCGGGTGCTGGTGGCTTCACCTGATTACATTGAGCGCTGCGGGGCGGTGCAAGACCCGCAGAGCCTGCAACGGCACGACGGCATCCTGATCCGTTCGCCGCAGACCGGCCGGGTGCGCTCGTGGCCTTTGACCAGCCGCTGGCAGGAGCAATGCCCGCTGCAACTGCGCCAGGCGATGACCATGAGCGATTCCGATGCCGCGTGCGCAGTGGCCGAGCAGGGCCTGGGCATTGCCCTGGTGAGCCTGCCGTTCGCCGTGCCGTACATGGCGGCAGGGCGCTTGCAGCGGGTGTTGCCGGACTGGTACGTGGACGATGGGCATATCAGCCTGTACTACGCCGGGCACAAGCTGCTGCCGGGCAAGACCCGGGTGTTCATCGATTTCTTGGTGGAGCAGTTTGCCGTGCAGGGCTTGGCCGATAAATTCAATGCCCTGCACGAGCCTAGCGGCAATCCCCTGTAGGAGCCGGCTTGCCGGCGATAGGGCCATCAGCTTTGCCACAAGGCCTGAACCTGGGTTGGCAGGGCCGGCCTCATCGCCGGCAAGCCGGCTCCTACAAGGGCGCGTGTCAGGTTACATCGATGATGTACTGAACCTGCGCCACCCCGTTGACCACCAGGCTCACCTCGTCATCGAGCTTCTTGCCCATCAGTTGCTGCCCCAGCGGCGCGCGCGGGGTGATCACGGTCACCAGTGCGTCGCCTTCGCCGATCTTCAGCCCGGCGCCTTCGGGCCCGATGAACACCCGGCGCTGCTGCCCGTCTTCATCCTCAAGCGTCACCAGGCAACCAACCTGAATGCCCCGCGCCGGGTCGTAATCGCGCAGCACCAACTGCTGGTAGGTCAGCAGTGCCTGGCGAATCTCGGCGGTACGCCGGGCCTGGCCGGTGGCCAGGTACGACGCCTCGAGCCCCAGGGTGTCGTACTTGTTCTCGGCGATGTTCTCTTCGGCGGTGGCGGTTTCGTAGGCGGTCTGGGCGGCGCGGCGCAGCACCTCGACGTCGTGCTCGAGGGTGGCCAGGATACGTTGCAGCAGGGCAGGCTTGTCCATGGTCAGTAGCAGAACTCCAGCACGTTGGCCTGGCTCTTGTCGGTGGGCGCGGTGCGGTTCTGCTGCAGCCAGAACTGGCACTTGGGGTTGTTCAGGTTGCGCGGGTTGCCTTGCGCCGCCTCGGCGGCCTGCTGTTCTTGCTGGTGTTGCAAAATGTCCTTGTAGCGCTCGAACATCTGCGCCTGGGCGTCCTGCGGCTGGGCCGGCGCTGCTGCTGGCGCGGGCTGTACGAGTGCCGGGGCGACGGCCTGGGCCACCGGTTGTACCTGCTCCGGCCACAGGCGCAGGGCCAGCCACAGGCTCAGGGCGATGGCCACGGCGCCCAGCCACAGGCCGAAGGCGATGCACAGGGTCAGTTGCACGGGCTTGAGGCGGATGTTCAGTTCGCGGCGGCGGGGCATGGCGGCCTCCTGGCAGGGGCGGTACGGTGGCGGCATTGTCGCATGGCGTGGCAGGTTTTTTCAGCGTCGCGCTTTAAAGCGGCGGCAATTGTGCGCAAAATCCGCGCTCGTTTTTGGCAGGTACCGTGATGAAAGCCACCTGGGACATCTTCTGCACCGTCGTCGACAACTATGGCGATATCGGCGTGACCTGGCGCCTGGCCCGCCAGCTGGCGGCCGAGCACGGCCTGGCGGTGCGCCTGTGGGTGGACGATCTGCAGCCTTTCGTGCGCCTGTGCCCTGCGGCTGACAGCAGCGCCGAGCAACAATGGCAGCAGGGTGTCGAGGTGCGCCGCTGGCCGGTTAGCTGGCCGGGCGAGGCGCCCGGCCAGGTGGTGATCGGCGCCTTCGCCTGCCAGTTGCCCGACGGGCTGGCCGAGGCCATGGCCGCCCAGCCCAGGGCGCCGCTGTGGCTGAACCTCGATTACCTGAGTGCCGAGGACTGGGTCGAGGGCTGCCACGGATTGCCGTCGCCGCAGGCCAACGGGTTGCGCAAGATGTTCTTCTTCCCGGGGTTCAGCGAAAAAACCGGCGGGCTGCTGCGCGAGGCCTCACTGCTGGCGCGCCGCGAGGCGTTCGGGGCAGACGCGCGCACGGCGTTTTTACGCGGGCTGGGCGTCGAGGTGCAGGCTGATGCGCGGCTGATCTCGCTGTTCGCCTACGAAAACCCGCAGCTACGTAGCTGGCTCGATGTGCTGGCCGCCGATGCCAGCAACGCCACCCATCTGCTGGTGCCCCACGGGCGTATTCTCGGCGACCTCGGCCAATGGCTGGGGGAGGGCGAGCTGGCGGTGGGCGCGGTGCACCGGCGTGGCGCGCTGACCGTGCAGGTGCTGCCGTTCGTCAGCCAGGACGACTACGACCGCTTGCTGTGGAGCTGCGATTTCAACGCCGTGCGCGGTGAAGACTCGTTCGTGCGCGCGCAGTGGGCCGGGGTGCCCATGCTGTGGCACATCTACGTGCAGGAGGAGAACGCCCATTGGGAAAAGCTCGACGCGTTCCTGGCGCTTTATCGCCAGGGTTTGTCGGACGTTGCCGGGCAAGCGCTGGTCGAGATGTGGCGTGCCTGGAACATCGACCAAGCGATGGGCCAGGCCTGGCAAAACCTGCAAGCGCACTGGCCGGAACTGCGCCAGCACGCCCGCCAATGGTGCGCCGCGCAGGCCGCTCGGCCGGACCTTGCCACGAAGCTGGTACAGTTTTATCGAAATTCGCTATGATACGCGGCCTCGATTTTTATAAATCCATCCAGATTCGGATACTTCGTAATGAAAACTGGTAAAGAACTGAAACCCGGTACCGTACTGCGTATCGACAACGACCCGTGGCTGGTACAGAAAGCTGAGTTCACCAAGTCGGGCCGTAACAGCGCGATCATGAAGACCAAGCTGAAGAACCTGCTGACCGGTTACAAGACCGAAACCGTATACGGTGCAGACGACAAGCTGGACGACGTGATCCTGGATCGCAAAGAAGCGACCCTGTCGTTCATCAACGGTGACGAATACACCTTCATGGACACCACCGACTACACCATGTACGAACTGAACGCCGAGGACATCGAAGCCGTTCTGCCGTACATCGAAGAAGGCATGGAAGACGTCTGCGAAGCCGTGTTCTTCGAAGGCCGCCTGGTATCGGTAGAACTGCCGACCACCATCAGCCGTCAGGTTGTCTACACCGAGAACGCCGCCCGTGGCGACACCTCCGGCAAGGTCATGAAGCCTGCCAAGCTGAAGAACGGTACCGAAATCTCGGTTGCCGACTTCATCCAGATCGACGAGTGGATCGACATCGACACTCGCGACAACAGCTTCAAGGGCCGTTCCAAGAAGTAATCCTTCTTGTTGCGAGCACAAAAAAACCCGGCCTTGGCCGGGTTTTTTTGTGCCTGTTCGCGGCATAAGGCGCACCCTCTGTAGGAGCGGCCTTGTGTCGCGAAAGGGGTGCGTAGCGCCCCCAGGATCTCGGCTTCATGCAAAATCGCCGCGACCGCTTTGCGGTCCTTTCGCGACACAAGGCCGCTCCTACAGGAGGCGTGTGCGTTACACGCTCACGTGCAGGCGCACATCGACATTGCCGCGGGTGGCGTTGGAGTACGGGCAGACTTTATGCGCCTTCTCCACCAGTGCCTCGGCATCGGCCTGGGCCAGGCCCGGCAGGTTGATGTTGAGGTCGATGTCCAGGCCGAAACCGCCCGGGATCTGGCCGATACCCACCTTGGCGGTGATCGACGCATCGGCCGGCAGGGCCTTTTTCTCCTGGCCGGCGACGAACTTCAGGGCGCCGATGAAGCAGGCCGAGTAGCCGGCGGCGAACATCTGCTCGGGGTTGGTGCCGTCACCGCCGGCGCCGCCCAGCTCTTTCGGGGTGCTCAGCTTGACTTCCAGCTTGCCGTCGCTGGAGCGGGATTTGCCGTCGCGACCGCCGGTGGAGGTGGCTTCTGCGATGTACAGCGGAGTGACCTTTTGCATCTTGAGCCTCATGTGTGTGCTGTGCGCCGGGGGGCGCTGGGTGGGTGTGGGCTTAATTTAGCGCTCAATTAATTTGCGCGCAAGATAATTTTTTGGCCATGGCGCCAAACGGCCAGATCACAGCATAGACGTCAGAGGTTTTCTTGCAGCTGTGTGCGCAGTTGCAGCAGGTCGGCCTGCAGTTTACGCAGCTGTTCGGCGCTGCGCCCGCTGGCCTTGAGGATGCAGTGCGGCACCTCGCGGGCCTGCTGTTGCAGTTCGCGGCCCTTGTCAGTCAGTTCCACCAGCACCACCCGCTCGTCCTCGCGGCTGCGGGTGCGCTTGAGCAGGCCTTCGCTTTCCAGGCGCTTGAGCAGCGGGGTGAGGGAGCCGGGGTCGGTGAGCAGGCGCTGGCTGATCTCGCCCACGGTCAGGCCGTCCTCCTGCCACAGCACCAGCATGGCCAGGTATTGCGGGTAGGTCAGGCCCAGGGCCTGCAGCAGTGGCTTGTAGACCTTGGTCATCAGCAGCGACGTGGAGTGCAGGGCAAAGCACACCTGGTTGTCCAGCAGCAGCTCGTCGCAGGGGGCTTGGGTGTCGGCGTTCATGCAGGTCCTTGAATTCGGTCAGGTGAGAAATCTAGCACGCGATTTGTTTGCGCGCTTATTGCCAGCGCAGCTCGCTGCGCAGCGCCAGGTCCCAGGGGGGCACCGGGCTGAAGCGGCTCTTGAGGAATTCGAGCAGCAAGCGGCTGCGAGAGTTCGTTTCATGTTCAAGGCGCAATGCATAGATGCCTGTGGTTTCAGGGGATGGCAGGCCGTTGTCGCAGAACAGCGGGATCAGTTCACCGCGCAGCAGGTACTCGCTGATCAGCCAGGTCGGCAGGTGCGCCACCCCCAGGCCGGCCAGGGCGCCGAACAGCAGGGTTTCGGCGTTGTTGGCGGTCATGCGCATGCGCGCCGGGCGGTACAGCCGGGCCTGGCCGGCCACCGCAAAGCGCCAGGCGAAGGGCGGCGCCAGGCCATCCCAGTCCAGGCCATCGTGCTGCGGCAGCTCGCTGGGGCAGGCCGGCACGCCGCGGCTGGCCAGGTACGCGGGGCTGGCGCAGGCGATGCGCACCATGTACGCAAGCGGCGTGGCCACCAGGCGGGTGTCGGCCAGGGGGCCGGCGCGCAGCACCAGGTCGACCTCGCCCAGGTGGCTGCCGTGCAGGTCGACGAAGCTGTCGATCAAGCGCAGTTGCACATCCAGCCCCGGGTAGGCCACCAGGAAGTCCGCAATCGCCGGGGCCAGGTGGCGGCGGCCAAAGGCGGCCGGGGCGTCGATGCGGATCAACCCTTCCGGGGCGTTACTCAGCGACACCGCCTCGGCGCGGGCCAGGCGCAGCTCTTCGATGATGCGCCGGGCCCGTTCGGCAAAGGCGTTGCCGGCCGGGGTAGGGCGCACGGCGTGGGTGCTGCGCGAGAACAGGCGGCTGCCGACGGCGGCTTCCAGGTTGTCGATGCGCCGGGCAACGGCAGATGGGGTCAGCGGGTGGCGGCGGGCAGCGGCAGAAAAACTGCCGGTGTCCAGCACGTCGAGGAACAGGCTGAGTTGTTCGGTGAGAATATCGGGGCTCATGGCGGGCTCTGCTTGTGCGTAATGCGCATAGCCATTGTGCGCTGCTGTGCGTTTCCCCGCCAGCCGCGACTGGGTAGCATGCCTGCATCGTTTAAGCAGGTTGGATGAGGCAGATGGTCGAGTGGTTGTTGTATATCGTGTTGGGCGCGGGGTTGGGCACCATGGGCGGGCTGTTCGGCATTGGCGGCGGGTTGATCGCCATCCCGGCGCTGGGCGTGCTGTTTGGCCTGGACCAGCAACTGGCCCAGGGCACCGCGCTGGTGATGGTGGTGCCCAACGTGCTGCTGGCGCTGTGGCGCTACCACCAGCGCAACCGCATCGAGCTGCGCCATGCCGTGCCGCTGTCGCTGTGCAGCTTCGTGTTCGCCTGGCTGGGGTCGATCTGGGCGGTGGGCATCGATGCCCACGCCATGCGCCTGGGGTTCGTCGGTTTTCTGGTGGCGTTGGCGGTGTGGAACGTGGCGCGGATGTTCCTGCGGGTGGCGCCGCCGAGCAGTGAACTGCGCTACCCGTGGCCATGGCTGGGTGTGCTGGGCAGCTTTGCTGGCACCATGGGCGGCTTGTTCGGGGTGGGCGGGGCGGTGGTGGCAACGCCGATCCTGACCAGCGTGTTCGGCACCACCCAGGTGGTGGCCCAGGGCCTGTCGCTGGCACTGGCGGCGCCCAGCACCATGGTGACCCTGGCGACCTACGGCGTGCACCACAGCGTGGACTGGAGCATTGGCATTCCGCTGGCGGTGGGCGGCTTGCTCAGCATCAGCTGGGGGGTGAAGCTGGCCCACGCGCTGCCGGAGAAGGTGCTGCGCGGGATGTTCTGTGTGTTCTTGGTGGTGTGTGCGGTGATGCTGGGGTTTGAGCTGTAATCACGGTTCTCTGTAGGAGCCGGCTTGCCGGCGATAGCGTCCGTTCAGGCGCCTTCGTCAGGGCAGGTGACGCCATCGCCGGCAAGCCGGCTCCTACAGGGGCTTGCGTTACTTGAACCCCTCGACGATGTACCCGGCCATGCAGTCGGTGATCGGCGATTGCTGCTGCGAATTGCGCAGCAGCATCACATTGGCCACGTGCAACTGCGGTAGCCCGTCGCTTTCATCGAGCATGCGCAGGTTGCCGCCGATCAGGCTCTGCAGTTGCGCGGTCACCGCCAACCCGGCGCTGACGATGGCGAACAGCGCTGCAAGGCTCGGGCTGGTATAGGCGATGCGGTACTCGATGCCGTGCTGCTCCAGGGCGTTGCAGGTCCAGGCGCGGCAAAAGCAGTCGGTGTTGAACAGCGCCAGCGGCATCGGCCGCTGTTCCTGCGGGCAAAAGCCGTGCGCCGCTGCCCAAACCAGGCGCTCCTGGCGCAGCAACTGGCCCACTTCGTTGCCTGGCTCGCGGGTGACGATGGTCAGGTCCAGGTCCTGGCGCTGCATCAGGTGCTTGGACGAGTCGCAGTGCACCTCGACGTGAATCAGCGGGTAGTCCTGGGCGAAACGGGTGAGGATGCCGGGCAGAAAACGCATGGCGTAGTCGTCCGGCGTGCCGATGCGCACCACCCCGACCATGTGCGGCATGCGCAGGGTATTGAACACCTCGCCATGCAGCTTGAGGATGCGCCGGGCATAACCCAGCAGCACCTCGCCCTCGGCGGTCAGGCGCACCTGGCGGCCTTCGCGCTCGAACAGCTGGCGCTGCAAAATGTCTTCTTCCAGGCGTTTCATCTGCATGCTCACCGCCGACTGGGTGCGGTTGACCACTTCGCCGGCGCGGGTAAAACCGCCTTGTTCAGCGATGGCGACGAAGGTGCGCAGCACCTCGGCGTCGAGGCTCTGGTACTGGGACATGGCATCAATCCTCTAGATGCATGGCATCAGAAACATTCGTTGGATTGATCCTAGGCCTGGGCAGAGACTGAAGCCATCCACACGGAGGGCTTCACGATGAAAGGTCATGCAAGCTTCACCCAATCACCTGTCCTGTCCCACCTGCTGCGCTGGTACGAGCTGTACCAGCAGCGTCAGGAGCTGGCGCGCATGAGTGACGCCACGCTGCACGACCTGGGGCTGTCGCGGGCCGACATCCAGCAGGAGGCCGAGCGGCACTTCTGGGATGACCCGCTGAGCAAGGGCTAAGGCCGGTGTGATGGCATTCGCGGGTAAACCCGCTCCCACAGGGGCAGTGCATATCCTGTGGGAGCGGGTTTACCCGCGAATGCTATGGTGCAGGCACTGCATCATTACCAGGAGGGCGCGCAGTGAGCCTAGCGTTATCCATCCCCCAGGCCCGCCGCCTGGCCTTGTCTGCCCAGGGCTTTGGCAAACCGCCAGAACGCACACCGAGCCTGGCGGCCATCAAGCGCACCTTGCAACAGCTCGGCGTGGTGCAGATCGATTCGGTCAACGCCCTGGTGCGCTCCCACTACCTGCCGCTGTTCTCGCGCCTGGGCGATTATCCACAGGCCGCGCTCGAGCAACTGGCCTGGGGTAAGCCCCGTCAGCGGCGCCTGTTCGAGTACTGGGGCCACGAGGCCTCATTGCTGCCGCTGGAACTCTACCCGCTGATGCGCTGGCGCATGGCAGATGCTGCGCAGGGCCGGGGCATCTACCGGCAACTGGCAAGCTTCGGCCGCGAGCGGCGCGAGGTCATCGACCGCGTGCTGGCCGCCGTGCAGCAGCAGGGCGCGCTGGGTGCCGGCAGCCTGTCCACCCGCGAAGAGCGTGCCGGCCCCTGGTGGGATTGGAGCGAAGAGAAGCTCGCTCTGGAATGGTTGTTTGCTGCAGGTGAGGTGACGGTGGCTGGGCGCCGAGGGTTCGAGCGGCTGTACGACCTGCCTGAACGGGTGGTGCCGGCTGCCGTGCTCGATCAGCCCGTGCCAGACGAGGCGCAGGCCCAGCAGGGCCTGCTGCTGCACGCCGCCAACGCCCTGGGCGTTGCCACCGAGCAGGACCTGCGCGATTACTTTCGCCTGTCGCCCCAGCAGAGCAAGGCCGCCCTGGCCGAGCTGTTGGCCGACGGGCGCTTGCAGGCCTGCACGGTACAAGGCTGCAAGCAGCCCGCCTATACCGCTGGCACCCCGCGCATTCCCCGGCGCATCCACACCAGCGCCTTGCTGTCGCCTTTCGATTCGCTGGTCTGGGAGCGTGCCCGCACCGAGCGGCTGTTCGATTTCCGCTATCGCCTGGAAATCTACACGCCAGCGCACAAGCGGGTGTACGGCTACTACGTGCTGCCGTTCCTCTATCAGGAGCGTATTGCCGCGCGGGTGGACCTGCGCGCCGAACGCGCGCACGGGCGCCTGGCGGTGCATGCGGTACACGAGGAGCCGGCGGGGCTGGACGAGGAGGGCTACCAGGCCCTGGCTGCCAATCTGTACCGACTGGCTGCCTGGCTGGGCCTTGAGAGCGTGCAGCTCAACTGCCCCCGCAGCGAGGGCCGCCGGCTGCGTCAGGCGCTGCTCAGCGGCGCACCTGCTTGAGCGTTTCGGCAATCAGGAACGCCAGCTCCAGCGACTGGTCGGCGTTCATGCGCGGGTCGCAGTGGGTGTGGTAGCGGTCTGACAGCGCGTCTTCGGTAATGGGGCGGGCACCGCCGATGCACTCGGTGACGTTCTGCCCGGTCATCTCGATGTGGATGCCACCGGCATGGCTGCCTTCGGCCTGGTGCACCTGGAAGAACTGCTTCACCTCGTCAAGAATCTGCGCGAAGTCGCGGGTCTTGTAGCCGCTGCTGGCCTTGATGGTGTTGCCGTGCATCGGGTCGGAGCTCCACAGCACCTGGCGGCCCTCGCCCTGCACGGTGCGGATCAGCCCTGGCAGGTGGTCGCCGACCTTGCCGGCGCCCATGCGCACGATCAGGTTGAGGCGGCCCGGGTCGTTGTCCGGGTTGAGCACGTCGATCAGGCGGATCAGCTCTTCGGGGTTCATGCTTGGGCCGACTTTCACCCCGATCGGGTTGTGCACGCCACGCAGGAACTCGACGTGGGCGCCGTCCAGCTGGCGGGTACGGTCGCCGATCCACAGCATGTGTGCCGAGCAGTCGTAGTAGTCGCCGGTCAGGCTGTCACGGCGCACGAAGGCTTCTTCGTAGTTCAACAGCAGCGCTTCGTGGGCGGTGAAAAAGCTGGTCTCGCGCAGTTGTGGCGCGCTGTCCAGGCCGCAGGCGCGCATGAACGCCAGGGTTTCGTCGATGCGGTTGGCCAACTGGTGATACTTGTCGGCCAGCGCCGAGTTGGCGATGAAGTCCAGGTTCCACTTGTGCACCTGGTGCAGGTCGGCAAAACCGCCCTGGGCGAAGGCACGCAGCAGGTTGAGGCTGGCAGTGGCCTGGTGGTAGGCCTGCAGCAGGCGCTCGGGGTCGGGTATGCGGCTGGCGGCGTCGAAACCGATGCCGTTGACGATGTCGCCGCGGTAGGCGGGCAGGGTGACATTGCCGATGGTCTCGTCGTTGGCCGAGCGCGGCTTGGCGAACTGGCCGGCCATGCGCCCCACCTTCACCACCGGGCAACCGGCGGCGAAGGTCATGACGATGGCCATCTGCAGCAGTACTTTGAAAGTGTCGCGGATCTTCGCTGCCGAGAATTCGGCAAAGCTTTCGGCGCAGTCGCCACCCTGCAGCAGGAAGGCGCGGCCCTGGGTCACCTCGGCGAACTGCCGGCGCAGTTCGCGGGCTTCGCCGGCGAACACCAGCGGCGGGTAGCTGGCCAGGGTCTGTTCGACCTTGTGCAGGTGGGCGGCGTCAGGGTAGACGGGTTGCTGCTGGATCGGCAGGGCGCGCCAGCTGTCAGGGCTCCAGGGTTGGTTCATTGCAGGCTCTGTTGTTATCGGTTCGGGCGTGCAGCCATGGTACAGCCGCCGGGCCGCTTGTTGCACCACCGGCATTGGCGGACAATGCGCGTTTTGCGCAGGCGGTGGTTGGCATGGCGACGGAGCGGGAAGAACGGCTGCTGGCACGGGTGGAGGACGCCTTCGGCGTGATCAGCGTGTACGAGGTTGAGGACTACCGCTTCCTCGAGTTCGGCGATGCCGTCGAACAAAGCTGCACCTTCACCGCCGACCCCAGCTGGCTGGAGTACGACTACACCCGCGCCATGCTGGTGGGCGCGCTGTGCCACCCGTTGCCGGAGAGCGCGCTGTTTCTGGGCCTTGGCGCCGGCACCCTGACCCAGGCGTGCCTGAAGTTCCTGCCGCTGGACGATGTCGAAGCCATCGAGCTGCGCCCCGATGTACCGCGCCTGGCCATGCAGTACATGGGCCTGGAAGACGACCCGCGGTTGTACGTGCGCATCGGCGATGCTTTGGAACTGCTGGCCACGGCGGAAAAGGCCGACCTGCTGTTCGTCGACCTGTACACCGACTACGGGCCGGGTGTCGGGCACCTGGCCTGGCGCTTTCTGGAAAACTGCCAGAAGCAGCTCAACCCCGGTGGCTGGCTGGTGATCAACCAGTGGGCCGGCGACGATGGCCGGCCGCTGGGGGCGGCGCTGCTGCGCGGCTTGTACCACCGGCATTACTGGGAGCTGCCGGTGAAGGAGGGCAACGTGATCCTGCTGGTGCCGGCAGACCTTGAGCAAACGCTGGACATCGACGCGTTGCGGGCGCGGGCCGAGGCGCTGGCGCCGCGCCTGGGGTATTCGCTGGAGTACCTGATCAAGGCAGTTCGACCGGCCAGTTGAGGCCTCATCGCGGGGCAAGCCCGCTCCCACGGTGTCACTTGCGTGGGAGCGGGCTTGCCCCGCGATGAGGCCCGTGAGCGAAACGTTTCAGCGTGCGTGCAATGATGGCTGCATACTGGCCTTTGCCACTGAAATATTTCTCCCGGTACCCCGCTAATTCGTATATAGTACGCGCCGGTCTTTTAGCGGACCCTAAAATCAGGTGGTGCAAATCCTCCGAATCCAGCTTCGGCTGCATGTCCGCTAGGCGGACCCTCTCACACGTTTCTTATTTCAATCGTTTTCGCAAATCCCCGCCGCCAAAGCTGCCTGGGTGACCGTTTGGTCTTTCAAGGCATGTGCAGTTTTGGAGCATGGGTCTTTGCGGATGCACCTAGAGGCAGACCCATGACCCAGGAAACCGGCGGATTCGCCGCTCTCGATCTCAATCCGAATATCGTTGCTGCTGTTCTGGCCACCGGCTACGAAGAGCCATCGGCTATTCAGCATCAGTCGATCCCGATCATCCTCGCCGGTCACGACATGATCGGCCAGGCGCAGACTGGCACCGGCAAGACCGCTGCCTTCGCCCTGCCGATCCTCAACAAGATCGACGTGAGCAAGCGCGAACCGCAAGCCCTGATCCTGGCGCCAACCCGTGAGTTGGCGCTGCAAGTAGCTACCGCTTTCGAAACCTACGCCAAGCAGATGCCGGGCGTTAACGTGGTGGCCGTGTACGGTGGTGCCCCGATGGGCCCGCAGCTGCGCGCCATCCGCAACGGCGCACAAATTGTCGTTGCCACCCCGGGCCGCCTGTGCGACCACCTGCGTCGCGACGAGAAAGTCCTGTCCACCGTGCAGTACCTGGTACTGGACGAAGCGGACGAGATGCTCAAGCTCGGCTTCATGGATGACCTCGAAGTGATCTTCGACGCCATCCCGGCCTCGCGCCAGACCGTGCTGTTCTCCGCTACCCTGCCGTCGTCGATCCGTTCGATCGCCGAGCGTCACCTGCGCGAGCCCAAGCACGTCAAGATCCAGAGCAAGACCCAGACCGTCACCGCGATCGACCAGGCCCACCTGATGGTCCACGCCGACCAGAAGATCCCGGCCGTGCTGCGCCTGCTGGAAGTCGAAGAGTTCGACGCGCTGATCGCCTTCGTGCGCACCAAGCAAGCCACCCTGGACCTGGCCTCGGCCCTGGAAGCCAAGGGCTACAAGGCTGCTGCGCTGAACGGCGACATCGCCCAGAACCAGCGTGAGCGCGTGATCGACTCGCTCAAGGACGGCCGCCTGGACATCGTCGTCGCCACCGACGTCGCTGCCCGTGGCCTGGACGTACCGCGCATCACCCACGTGTTCAACGTCGACATGCCGTACGACCCGGAGTCCTACGTGCACCGTATCGGCCGTACCGGCCGTGCCGGTCGCGATGGCCGTGCGCTGCTGCTGGTCACCCCGCGTGAGCGCCGCATGCTGCAGGTGATCGAGCGTGTCACCGGGCAGAAAGTTGCCGAAGCCCGCCTGCCTGGCCCACAAGCCGTGCTGGATGCGCGCATCAAGAAGCTGACCAAGAGCCTGGCGCCGCTGGTGGCCGAGTCCGAGGCCAGCCACGGCGAGCTGTTCGACCGCCTGACCGCCGACCTGGGTTGCAGTGCCCGCGCCCTGGCTTCGGCCCTGCTGCGCAAGGCCACCAATGGCCAGGCGCTGGACCTGGCCAGCGTTGAGCGCGAGCAGCCGCTGGTGCCGACCTACACCCCGCGTGAGCGCACCGGTGAGCGTGCCGAACGTGGTGAGCGCAGCGCCGGTGGTGACCGTGAGCGCCGTGCGCCGATGCCGCTGGCCGAAGGCCGCGTGCGTTGCCGTACCGCCCTGGGTGCCCGTGACGGTATCGCGGCCAAGAACCTGCTGGGGGCGATCCTCAACGAAGGTGGCCTGGCCCGTGACGCCATTGGTCGTATCCAGGTGCGCGACAGCTTCAGCCTGATCGAGCTGCCGGAAGACGGCCTGGAGCGTCTGCTGACCAAGCTCAAGGACACCCGCGTGGCCGGCAAGCAGCTGAAGCTGCGTCGCTACCGCGAGGATTGATCCTCAGGCAGTAACGAAAAATCCCGGGCCTTGGCCCGGGATTTTTTTTGTCTGATTGCTGGCGCTTTTTTCATGGGCTTACGCTCCCCTGTAGGAGCGGCCTTGTGTCGCGAAAGGGGCGCGAAGCGGCCCCAGGATCTCGGCCTCATACAAAATCGCCGGGGCCGCTGCGCAGCCCTTTCGCGACACAAGGCCGCTCCTACAGGGGGTAGCGCCAGTCTGTTCAATCGAACCGGTAGATATCCATCCCCAGCGCCCCCAGGGTGAAGCCCTGGTGCACGATGCCAAAGCGCTCGCCAGCGCCCATGGCGAAGTACAGCGGCAGCAGGTGTTCATCGCTTGGGTGGTTGCGCACGGCAAACGGTGCCTGTTGCCGGTAGTCCAGCAGCGCTGCCTGGTCATCGGCCTGTAACTTCTCCACCACCCAGTCTCGAAACGCCAGCGCCCAGGGCTCGATCACCTCGGGCCCGGCGTGCCAGTCCAGCTCGCCGAGGTTATGGGTGATGCTGCCCGAGCCTACCAGCAGGATGCCTTCCTCACGTAGCGCCCGCAGTGCTTCGCCGACCTTCAACTGCAAGGCCGGCCCGGCGTGGCTGGGCAGTGATACCTGGATCACCGGAATGTCCGCCTGCGGGTACATCAATGACAGCGGCACCCAGGTGCCATGGTCGAAGGGCCGTTGCGCATCAAGACGGGCACCGAGCAATTGGGCCACCCGCGCAGCCAGTGCCGGCTCGCCCGGTGCCGGGTACTGCACGGCGTACAGCGCCGGCGGGAAACCGCCGAAATCGTGCCAGGTTTCGGGTTGCGGGTTGCTCATCACCAGCAGCTCGCGGCTTTCCCAGTGCGCCGACACCACCACGATCGCCTTTGGCCGGGGCAGGGCGCGGGCCAGGTTGGCCAGCGCAGGGCCGCTGGCGCCGGGTTGCAGGGCGAGCATGGGTGAGCCGTGGGAAATGAACAGGCTGGGCAGCATGGTAAGGGTCCTGACGGGTAAGATGCTGTCATCTTCGGTCAGGCAACGATCGAGATCCAATATAAGTTTTTACGGCTATTTATCGAAAAACCGGGAGGGATCATGGAGCCAGCGTTCTGGCACAAGCGGTGGGCTGACAACCAGATCGGCTTTCATCAGGCCCAGGTAAACCCGTACCTGCAAGCACACTGGCCGGCGCTGGGGCTTGAACCTGGCGCCAGGGTGCTGGTGCCGTTGTGCGGCAAGAGCCTGGACCTGGCCTGGCTGGCCGGGCAGGGGCATCGGGTGATGGGTGTGGAGCTGTCGCGTCGGGCTGTTGAAGACTTTTTTGCCGAGCATGGGTTGGTGGCGCAGGTGTCTCGGCGCGGGGCGTTCGAGGTGTGGAGTAGTGGCGAAGTCGAGTTGTGGTGCGGGGATATCTTCGCCTTGCGTGCCGAAGACGTGGCCGGTTGCACCGGGCTGTACGACCGTGCGGCGTTGATTGCCTTGCCGCCTGAGATGCGAAAGCAGTATCTGGCGCTGCTCGGTGAGCTGCTGCCGGCCTGCAAGGGCCTGCTGGTGACCCTGGATTACGACCAGGCGCTGATCGACGGGCCGCCGTTCTCGGTAGGGGATGATGAGGTGCGGACGGGGCTCGCCGGGTGGCAGGTGGAAGTGCTCGAAGCGCCGGAAATTATCGGGGAAAGCTCCAAGTTTCAGAAGGCCGGGGTGCCGAGCCTGGTTGAGCGGGTGTACCGCATTCGGCGTTAGGGCCTTCGCGGGGCAAGCCCGCTCCCACGGATTATCCGGCCTGTGTGGGAGCGGGCTTGCCCCGCGATGGGGCCATAAAAAAGGGCGACCGAAGTCGCCCTTTTTCACTCACATCTGCCTATCAACCGCGGCGGCGCAGGGCGTCGATGCGCTCTTCCAGCGGCGGGTGGCTCATCAGCAGGCCGGCCAGGCCGTGCTTGAGGCCGCCGTTGATGCCGAAGGCCTTCAGCGTATCGGGCATGTGCACCGGCAGGCCTTGTTCCGAACGCAGGCGTTGCAGGGCGCCGATCATCGCGCCGGTGCCGGCCAGCTGGGCGCCGGCTTCGTCGGCGCGGAACTCGCGGCGGCGCGAGTACCACATGACGATGATGCTGGCCAGGATGCCCAGCACCAGCTCGGCGACGATGGTGGCGACGAAGTAGGCGATACCGTGGCCCTCTTCGTTTTTGAAGATCACCCGGTCGACGAAGTTGCCGATGATGCGGGCGAAGAACATCACGAAGGTGTTCACCACGCCCTGCACCAGCGCCATGGTGACCATGTCGCCGTTGGCCACGTGGCCGATTTCGTGGGCCAGCACCGCACGCACCTCATCCGGCGAGAAGCGCTCCAGCAAGCCCTGCGAAACCGCCACCAGGGCGTCGTTGCGGTTCCAGCCGGTGGCGAAGGCGTTGGCCTCGTAAGCCGGGAAAATACCCACTTCGGGCATTTTGATACCGGCCTCGCGGGACAGCTCCTCGACGGTTTGCAGCAGCCACTGTTCGTGGCGGGTGCGCGGCTGGGTGATGATCTGGGTGCCGGTGCTCATCTTGGCCATCCACTTGGAGATGAACAGCGAGACCAGCGAGCCCGCGAAACCGAACACGGCGCAGAACACCAGCAGCTTGCCGAGGTCGAGGTTGACCCCGTTGGCGGCCATGAACCCGTTGAAGCCGAACAGGCTCAGGGTAATGCTTGCAACCAGCACCACCGCGAGGTTGGTGGCTACAAACAACAGAATGCGCATCATGGTTGTCACGTTCTCCTGACGGAAGGAATTGTTGCGTACTGCGGGGGTATATAAGGGGGAGGGGGCGGCGATTCAACCGGCCGACTATTTCAAACTGTGTACGCGAGGGAGTATGGCAGAGGATGCCGAGAGGGCTGTCAGATAGAGCGTTGCAGGATGTAAGAATGAATACCCCCTGTAGGAGCCGGCTTGCCGGCGATGAGGCCGGCAGCGCCAACAAAGCGCTTGCAGGCCTGGCCCTATCGCCGGCAAGCCGGCTCCTACAGGTAACGCACTACTGCGAGTAAGTGCGCAGGAAGTTGCCGATGCGGCCGATGGCCTGCTCCAGGTCATCCACCCGCGGCAGGGTGACCACGCGGAAGTGGTCCGGCCACGGCCAGTTGAACGCGGTGCCCTGGACGATCAGCAGTTTCTCGGACAGCAACAGGTCGAGGGCGAACTTCTCGTCGTTGAAGATCGGGCACACCTTCGGGTCGATACGCGGGAAGGCGTACAGCGCGCCCATCGGCTTGACGCAGCTCACCCCGGGGATGTCGTTGAGCAACTCGTAGGTGCGGTTGCGCTGTTCCAGCAGGCGGCCGGGCGGCAGTACCAGGTCGTTGATGCTCTGGTAGCCACCGAGGGCGGTCTGGATGGCATGCTGGGCCGGCACGTTGGCGCACAGGCGCATGTTGGCCAGCATGTCGATGCCTTCGATGTAGCTCAGGGCGTGCTGTTTCGGGCCGGAGATGATCAGCCAGCCGGAACGGAAGCCCGCTACGCGGTAGGACTTGGACAGGCCGTTGAAGGTCAGGCACAGCAAGTCCGGGGCCAGCGACGCGGTGCTGATGTGCACGGCCTCGTCGTAGAGGATCTTGTCGTAGATTTCGTCGGAGAACACCACCAGGTTGTGCTGGCGCGCCAGCTCCAGCATGCCCAGCAGCAGCTCTTTGGAATACACCGCGCCCGTGGGGTTGTTCGGGTTGATGATCACCAGCGCCTTGGTGTTCGGGGTGATCTTGGCCTTGATGTCTTCAAGGTCAGGGAACCAGTCGGCCTGCTCGTCGCACAGGTAGTGCACCGGCTTGCCGCCGGCCAGGCTCACCGCGGCGGTCCACAGCGGGTAGTCGGGGGCCGGGATCAGCACTTCGTCGCCGTTGTTGAGCAGCGCCTGCATGGACATGACGATCAGCTCGGACACGCCGTTACCGAGGTAGATATCCTCGATGCTGACGCCTTCGATCTGCTTTTGCTGGCAGTACTGCATGACCGCCTTGCGCGCGCTGAACAGGCCCTTGGAGTCGCTGTAGCCCTGGGCGGTGGGCAGGTTGCGGATGACGTCCTGGAGGATTTCGTCCGGCGCCTCGAAGCCAAACGGTGCCGGGTTGCCGATGTTCAGCTTGAGGATGCGGTGGCCTTCCTCTTCCAGGCGTTTGGCGTGCTTGAGCACTGGGCCGCGAATGTCGTAGCAGACATTGGCGAGCTTGTTCGATTTGCTGAACTGCATGATGAGATCCCGGTTGAGAATACGCGCGCGCCGCCGTCGAAAGGTTTGAAAGGGCGGGGCGCGGGTGCCAGACTTGGCGCCTTGCACACGAAGCCAACTAATATACGTGCCACCCGCGCCAGGGAAAAGCCGGTGCGAGGTGAAATTCAAGCCTGCCGAGGTTCCCATGCAAAAGATCGACAAAACCCTGGACGAATGGCGCGACATGCTCGACCCGGCCCAGTACCAGGTGTGCCGCCTGAAGGGCACCGAGCGGCCGTTCAGCGGCAAGTACAACAGCGAGCGCCGCGACGGCATCTACCACTGCATCTGCTGCGACCTGGCGCTGTTCGATTCGCAGGCCAAGTTCGACTCCGGCTGCGGCTGGCCGAGCTTCTATCAGCCGCTCGAGCAAAGCGCGATGATCGAGATCCGCGACACTTCCCACGGCATGATCCGCACCGAGGTCACCTGCGCCCAGTGCGACGCCCACCTGGGCCACGTGTTCCCCGATGGCCCGCCACCCACCGGGCTGCGCTATTGCATCAACTCGGTGTGCCTTGATTTCAAGCCCCGCGACTGACCTGGAGCGCGCCCCATGGCCGATGCCCTGCTGAACACCCCCTGTGTCACCCTCGATGGCACGCAGAAAACCCTCGGCGACTTCGCCGGCAAGGCGCTGCTGGTGGTCAACACCGCCAGCCAGTGCGGCTTCACCCCGCAGTACAAGGGCCTGGAGCGGCTGTGGCAGGACTACCAGGGCCAGGGCCTGGTGGTGCTGGGCTTCCCCTGCAACCAGTTCGGCAAGCAGGAGCCGGGCGATGCCCGGGAGATCGCGCAGTTCTGCGAGCTCAACTTCGGGGTGAGCTTCCCGTTGTTTCGCAAGGTCGAGGTCAACGGCCCCGGCGCCCACCCGCTGTTCGTCGAGCTCAAGCGCCGCGCCCCGGGCCTGCTGGGCTGGCAGAAGATCAAGTGGAACTTCACCAAGTTCCTGCTCGACCCGGCCACCGGCAAGGTGACGCGCTACGCCCCCACCACCAAGCCCGAAGCGCTGCAAGCCGACATCGAGCGCCTGCTCAGCCGCTGAGCGGCACCCAGTGGTCGATCAGCGCCACCAGCTCCTCGCGCCGGAACGGTTTGGCCAGGTAGTCGTTCATGCCCGCGGCGCGGCAGCGTTCGCGCTCCTCGGGCATGGCGTTGGCGGTCAGGGCGACGATCGGCAACTGCGGCCAGCGCCCGCTCTGGCGGATGCGCCGGCTGGCCTCGTAGCCGTCCATCACCGGCATGTTGCAGTCCATCAGCACCAGGTCGAAGGTGGCCTGCTCCAGGCACTCCAAAGCCTCGGCGCCTTGCGCCGCCACCTGCACCTGGCAGCCGAGCTTGCCGAGCATGCCCTTGGCCACCAGTTGGTTCACCGGGTTGTCTTCCACCAGCAAGATGCGCGCACGGCGCTCCTGCCCCGGCGGCAGCTCGTGGGGTAAGGGTGCATTGGGTTCGCCGTGCAAGGTACGCCGCAGGGTGTGGTACAGGGCATTGCGCGCCAGCGGCCGGGCCAGTTGCTGCAAGGGCGCCAGTTGTGTGGCCTGCTCGCCGGGCAAAAAGCTGCCGTAGGCGGTCACCAGCACGATGGGGGCCTGCACCTGCGGGCGCAGGTCCAGCACCCGGTCCAGATCATCGGTGATCAGCACGTCCACCGCCTGGCCGGCCAGTTCCCGGGCATCGTCGAAGCGGGCGTAATCCAGGCCCCAGCGCGGCAGCAGCGCCTGCAGCAGTTCGGCCAGGCCGCTGCCAGCGTTGCCCAGGGCCACCACGCGCCCGGCGAGCGTTTCGGGCGGCACCGCCGGGGTGTGGGCTGGCAGTGGCAGCTCGGCGCTGAAGCGGCTGCCAAAGCCGGTTTCGGACTGGATATGCAAATGGCCCTGCATGGCCTTGCACAGGTTGCGGGTCAGGGCCAGGCCCAGGCCGGTGCCGCCGTACTGGCGGGTGATCCCCGCGCCGGCTTGGGTGAACGGCTGGAAGATCCGCGCCTGGGCTTCCTCGGGGATGCCGATGCCGGTGTCGCTGACCTCCAGGCGCACGCCGCCGACGATGCTGGCTAGGCGCACATCGACGCGGCCGAAGCGGGTGAATTTCAACGCATTGGACAGCAGGTTGCTGACGATCTGGCGCACCCGCGTGGGGTCGCCGAGCACCGTGCTGGGGAAGTCCGAGGCAATCAGGCAGGTCAGCTCGACGCTGGGGGCGGCGTTCTGCGACAGCAGGTTGGCGGTGTCTTCCACCATTGCCCCGAGGTCGAAGGGGATGCGCTCAAGTTCAAGTTGGCCGGCGTCGAACTTGGACAAATCGAGAATATCGTTGAGCAGTTCCACCAGCACCTTGCCCGAGTCGTGGGCGATCGACAGCTGTTGGCGCTGCTCTGCTGCCAGGCCGCTGTCCAGGGCCAGGGCGATCATGCCCAGCATGCCGTTGAGCGGGGTGCGGATTTCGTGGCTCATGTTGGCCAGAAACGCAGCGCGGGCATGAGCCATTTCCAGGGCGCGCTGGCGGGCGTCGTCCAGCTCCTGGTTGGACTGGCTGAGGCGGCTGTTGCTGGCCTTGAGCTCGGTGGTGCGGGCGGCGACGATGTCTTCCAGCTCATTGAGGTACTGGGTCAGGCGGTTTTCGGCGTTGCGCCGCTGCTGGATTTCGGTGGCCATGCTGACGAACTGCTGGTTGGCGACTTTCACCAGTACGCCGATCTCGTCGTTCTCGTGGCCCTTGGGGCAGTCCACCCGGGTTTGCCGGGGCGTACGCGTATCGCCTGGGCCGCTCAGGGCGGCGATCACCGTCACCAGCGGCTTGGTCAGCATCAGGTAGAACAACGCCAGCAGGATGCCGGTGAGCACCAGGCTGCGGGCAAAACCGTTGAGCAGGGTGACTCCGGCGCGGTCGAGAAAGCGCCCGCCGAAGGCGTAGGTGTCGACGTCCAGGTACAGGGTGCCGAGAAATTCGCCGGGCAGGTGGGCCAGGTACAGGCGGTCCTGGAACTGGCGCTGCTCGCCGAACAGAAAATCCGACAACGGCCGGTAGCGGCTTTCCAGGCGCGGGCGCTCGACGTCGGCCAGCACCGTGTCGTTGTTGTCGATCAGCCGTGCGCGGATCAACGCCGGTGATTTGAGCAGGCCGCCAGTGAGCTCCTGGGCAAGCTCGGTGTCGATGTTGTAGGCAATGCGCGAGGCGGTGTCGTGGCTGATTTTCAGCAGCGCCTGAATTTCACGGTTGATGGACGCGTCTTCGCTGGCATAATCGATGCCGATCTGGATGAGACTGAGCAATGTTCCCAGGATGAAGCCGACCAGGACTGTCAACCGGGCTTGCTTGTATGACAGGCGATTGGTGAACTTGATATCCATGGGTCCCAAGCCGGTGTGATTGCTCCGTGCGCGCTGCGCAAGCATAGCCGATCAGCCCCTGGCTGCTGGCGGGTCTGTCTGTTCTTTCGGTTGCTCGCTCGCTTGGCCCCATCGCCGGCAAGCCGGCTCCTACAGGAAAACCTGATCCCTGTAGGAGCCGGCTTGCCGGCGATGGGCTGCAAAGCAGCCCCAAAACTACTGAATTCTCCTGGAGCCCCCATGGACGCCCGCCTTACCGCTTTTCTCGACCGCGCCGAATCGGTCCTCGCGCGCCTCGAACCGCTGCTGCCCGCACCACGCCCAAGCATCGACTGGTCGCACACCCTTGCCGCGCGCTGGCAGCGCGATGGCCGCAGCGGCTACCTGCTGCCGCTGGAAGTGAGCCTGGACATTCGCCTGTCCGACCTGATCGGCGTCGACAAGCAGCGCGAGCAACTGGGCCGCAACACCCACCAGTTCATCAGCGGCATGCCTGCCAACCACGCCTTGCTGTGGGGCTCGCGCGGTACCGGCAAGTCGTCGCTGGTGCGTGCGCTGTTGGCCGAGCACGCAGGCGAGGGCCTGCGCTTGATCGAGATCGAGCGCGACCACCTGGCCGACCTGCCGCGGGTGGTGGAGCAACTGCAAAAGCTGCCGCAGCGTTTCATCCTGTTCTGTGATGACCTGTCGTTCGAGGCCGGGGAGGGCGACTACCGGGTGCTCAAGAGCGTGCTCGACGGCTCGCTGGAGCAGGCGCCAGACAACGTGCTGCTGTACGCCACCTCCAACCGCCGCCACCTGGTGCCGGAAAAGCAGAGCGACAACGAAAACTGGAAGATGGTCGACGGCGAGCTGCACCCCAACGAAGCGGTGGAGGACAAGATCGCCCTGTCTGACCGCTTTGGCCTGTGGCTGTCGTTCTACCCGTTCAGCCAGGAGCACTTCCTCGATGTGGTCGAACACTGGATCGGCCAGCTGGCGCGCCCGGCCGGGCTGCGCTGGGCGCGTACCGAAGAGCTCGAAATCCTCGCCGTGCGCTGGGCCACCGGCCGCGGCAACCGTAATGGCCGTTGTGCCTATCAGTTCGCCCGCTACTGGGTCGGGCTGCAATTGCTGGAGCAGAAATAAATGATCGACCTCAATGCCAGTGGCAAAGGCCTCGATGGCTACGACCTGCTGGCTGCGCAAGTGCAGGCGCTGTTTGCCGACGAGCGCGACTTCATCGCCAATGCCGCGCAGTTTTCGGCGTTTCTCTATAACCAGGTGGACGACCTGAACTGGGCCGGCTTTTACCTCAACCGCAACGAAGAGCTGGTGCTCGGCCCGTTCCAGGGCCAGGTGGCCTGTGTGCGCATCCCGTTCAGCAAGGGCGTGTGCGGCGCAGCGGCGGCTACCCGGCAGACCCAGCGGGTGGAGGATGTGCATGCCTTCCCCGGGCACATTGCCTGTGACAGTGCGTCCAACAGCGAGCTGGTGATTCCGTTGGTCAAAGATGGCCGGTTGATCGGTGTGCTCGACCTGGACAGCCCCAAGCTTGCGCGCTTCAGTGAAGCGGACCAAGTGGGGCTGGAGCGCCTGGCGGCGATCTTTTTGCAGTTGAGCGATTGCTGAAATGAACAAGGGGCCATTGAATGGCCCCTTGTTTTAGCGTGGTCCCTTGTAGGAGCCGGCTTGCCGGCGATGAGGCCGGGCCTGCAACCGATGCTGTAGCTGCTGGCCCTATCGCCGGCAAGCCGGCTCCTACAGGGGGCTTCGGATCAGTCGTAGATGACGCGCTTTTTCCAGGTTTCGTCGTCGTCGGTCTTCAAGCCTTCGGTCAGGGCGTTCTGCTCGTTCTCGGCAGGCTCCATCTGGTCCAGTACCTGGGCATTGGAGCGGGCCAGCAGTTTTTCCATGTAGGTGAGCTGCTCTTCGTACTGTTTGGGTTCCGGTTGCTTGCGCAGGTACTGCACGCCGCGTTCGAAGGCCAGGCGCGCCTGGCCAGGCTGGTTCTGCTGCAGGGCCTGCTGGCCGAGGTTGTTGAAGAACTCGATATGTAGCAGCACCAGGATATGGCGGATTTCCTTGACCCAGTACTTGCCCTCGTTGGTAGCCAGGAAGCTCTCCTGGGTGGCGCGTACGATCTGGTTGTGCAAAAGCTCCAGCAAGAAGCGCACGTCCTTGGCCTTGACCTCGGTGACGATGGGCGAGGGCGGGTTGCTGACCGGCATCTTGTCGCCCTGGGCGATCAGGCCCTCGAGCTCGGCGATGCGCGCCTTCAGTTCGCTGCTGTGCTTGTCCAGCGCCAGTTGGCGCTGGTTGAGGTTGAGCTCAAGGCGGGTCAGTAGCAGCTTGAGCGCCGGGGTCATGAACTGGCCGGGGAAGGTTTCGCTGATTTCGCCGCAGCGGCGCAGGCGGTCGGCCAGCTCGACCTTGAGGCGTGCCCGCTCGAGCTTGCCGTTTTCGACCACGTTGTTGAGGTAGCCGATCACGATCAGCAGTGCGATACCCGCAACGATAAGCAGGGTGATCAGAAGTGGTGTCACCGTTAACGCCTCATCATGAAGAAGTGTTGCATCTGTATATAGGTTGCATCTGTGTATAGAGAGTGTAGTGAGTTCGTCGACGGCCGAACAGTGCACCCCGGCAGCTGCCCGCACAGCCAAACCGCCCCCTGTAGGAGCGGGCTTGCCCGCGAAGAGGCCGGCACAGGCACTACACCCATTGCTATCGGCCAACGCCTGGATTTCTCCAGCTATGGCGCATTGCCATGAGCTTGCCGGCCTGCCGCCAGAAAAGCAACGTCAAACCCCGGGCGCCCCTTGTGCAGGGCACCAAGACACCGCGAAGTCATTGATTTAAATAAATTTTGATAAAGGGCTTGACGCTATGCCGAGGCGTCCCTAGAATGCGCGCCACTTGCAGCGTAAAGCACACAGCCAAACGCTGCAGGGAGTGAAAGCAAGCATGTAAATGCGAGCAGCGTGTCCCCTTCGTCTAGTGGCCTAGGACACCGCCCTTTCACGGCGGTAACAGGGGTTCGAGTCCCCTAGGGGACGCCATATTGCGGGAATAGCTCAGTTGGTAGAGCACGACCTTGCCAAGGTCGGGGTCGCGAGTTCGAGTCTCGTTTCCCGCTCCAGTTTCTCCGGCACTGCTTCGGCAGGGCAGGAAAAGAAAGCCCAGTCTGAATCGTGAGGTTCATGTGCTGGCAGCGCTGCAAAGCGCAGGCTTAGTCCCCTTCGTCTAGTGGCCTAGGACACCGCCCTTTCACGGCGGTAACAGGGGTTCGAGTCCCCTAGGGGACGCCATATTTGCGGGAATAGCTCAGTTGGTAGAGCACGACCTTGCCAAGGTCGGGGTCGCGAGTTCGAGTCTCGTTTCCCGCTCCAGTTCAAAACGCAGCGCTACGGCGATGCGGCGGTGGTGAAAGGTGTAAAGCCGGTCACGCCAAAAGCAGTAAAGCTTCACTTTGCGGGAATAGCTCAGTTGGTAGAGCACGACCTTGCCAAGGTCGGGGTCGCGAGTTCGAGTCTCGTTTCCCGCTCCAAACATGAAAAACGCCACTCTTCGGAGTGGCGTTTTTTTTTGCCCTGTTTTCTCGCAAGGCATAAAAGCGGAGCTCATGGCTCATGTTTTATTGGGGCTGCGCTGCAGCCCATCGCGGGCAAGCCCGCTCCTACAGGTGCAATCCAGTGGGGCGGGCTTGGCCGCGAAGGGCAGGGGCTACCAGTTGTAGCGCAGCCCGAAATTGACCCCCCAGGGCTGTTCGATCTTGCTGCCGTTGCTGTATTCGACATCGGCATGGGCCTGCCATTGCTGCGCCCAGGCTACCGACACGCCGGCGCCGATTTCGCCACGTGTGCCGGACAAGTCGTTACCCAGTGCATTGCCATTGACCCGCACCTGGTTGTCACTGACGAACTCGTGCACGGCGGCTGCGCGGACGTAGGGCTGTACCGTGCGCCCCTGGCCTGCATCGAAGGTACGCCCGGCGGTGGCGCCCAGCTTGCCCAGCAGCGAGCGGGTGCGGTCGACGTCGGCCTGCAGGCCATTGTCGAGCCTGTAGTCCTTGCCCTGCACCATCAGCCCGGACAGCTGGACGAAAGGCTCGATGAAGTAACCATCGCTCAGGGCCAGGTGCCGGCCGGCTTCCAGTGACACACCCACGCCAAGGGTGGCGTAGTCACCCTTGGCCTTGGTGCCGTCGCTCTGGCGCACATCGGCCTTGTTCTGGAAGCGGTTGAGCCGGGCTGTTGCATCCAGGTAGTAGCCGCTTTGCGGTTGCAGCCAGGTGGCGTAGGCGCCGGCGTGGTAGCTGTCGATGCTGCCCGAGGAGCCGCGCGCCAGGTTCAGGTTGGAGCGGCTGTAGCCGGCGGTCACACCGACCAGCCAATGGCCGTCGCCGGCATCCAGCGGGGTGTCGGCGCCGAATGACATGCCATGTTGCTGCTGCTGGTAGGCCGCGCCAGCGCGTTCGGAGACGTTGTACTTGTTGCCGTAGCTGCGCAGCCACAGGCCTGACTGTTGCGGGTTGCGCCGCACTTCGCCCATGCGGCTGCGCAGCACGCCCATTTCGCCGTACCACACGGTCGGTGTGGCATCGCCCAGTGCCATCACCGATTGTGCGCCGGGGCTGAGTATGCGCGTGGTGAGGTCCAGGTACCAGTCGTTGGCGCCGCGTTGGACCAGGTCGTAGGAGTAGGTGCCCAGGTCCACCGGGCCGCCCACCAGGCTGAACGAGGCATCGCCACTGGCGGCATGCACCATGTGCAGGCTGGCTTCGCCGAGCGGGTCGCGGCCGCTGCTGCTGATCAACAGCCCATGGCTGCCGGTGGCGTTGCCGGTGATATCGAGGAAGTCGGTCTGGCCGCTGCTGAAGTCCGCCTCCATCACGAAGGTGCCATTGCCTGCCAGGTTATCCACCTGCAGTTGGTAAAACTCGCCAGCCTCGCCAAAACGCACCGAACCACCGTTCATGGTCAGGTCGCCGAGCTGGCTGTCTTCCACCATGACCCACTGGGCATTGCTGGCCAGCCCCAGGCTGTCGACGTTGTGCAGGCGGCCTTTGAGGGTGGCGGCGTTTTCCAGCAGCACATTGGCCGTGCCCCCGGCGTCGACGATGATATCGCCGAGCAGGTGGCTGTTGTTGACCCGCAGGTTGGCACTGGCGCTGTCGGCGACTTCCATCAGTACGCCGTTGCCGGCAACCAGGGTCGAGCCGTTGAGCACGTTGATGGTGGCCGTGGTGGGCAGGCCCGGGAACTGGCCCACCAGAATGGCGGAGCCGCCAATGCCCTCCACCAGGCTGTTGTCGAGCTCAAGGGTAGAGCCCCCAAGCGTTCCATCATCGCCGATGGCTACGCCATGGGTGGTGCCGCGGATTTCGCTGCCCGCCCGGGCAGTCAAGCTGCCGTCGAACAACTGGGCGCCCACGGCAGTGGCGCCGGTGCCGCTTACTTTAGTGTTGAGCAGCTCGACGGTGCTGGCATTGATGAGGGCTCCATTGGCAATGCCTTCGACCACGCTGTCGCTGAAGACGGCATGGGAGCCGCTGAACAGGGAGATGCCGCGAGTATTGCTGGTAATGGTGCTACCGCGCACATTGGCGCGTGCCGCTTCCAGGCTGATGCCGTGGCCGCTGTTGCCGCCCTGCACCGTGGTGTCGTTGAGCTCGAGCGCCGCGCCGGCTTCGGCGGTCAGGGCAAAGGTGGTCGCGCCCTGGGTAGTCAAGGTGGCCGGGCCCAGCACGCGGTAGCTGTCATGGAGCGATCCTTCATCCAGCAGTTGGTCGTGTTCGATGAGCGTTTCGGCCAGTGCCGAGGTCGCGAACAGCAGGGGGGAGGCGAGCATGAGTTTGCTCAAGCGTGCTAACGGGGAGGGGGTAAAGCGAATACGGTCTGGCATGGCGGTTCTCATGTGCGGCGCTGAGGTGCGGATGATCCTTGTGGTTTGCTGAGGGGATCTGCGAGCCGAGAGCGTAAGTTCGCCAGTCAGTGATTGGTGTAAGAAAAGCCCTACATGTAATGCTCCAAAGTCCTATTTCTGCTGATTGGCAGCGGCCCGGTGAACAGGCCGCTGCCATGGGCGCTCAGGGCCTGGATATGTCGCAGGTTTCGGTTGCGGCGCCTGCAATGCTGACATAGCAGTGCGCTTTCGCGGATGGGATGGGGGCGCCGTTTGCTGGTTGAATCGAATATATGACGCGTGCGTAACCGACCTCTGGTGCTTGGTCGTAGATGGGTAGTATGTAGTCTGCGTAAGGTTCGATTCGCCAGATGAACCCGTTGTCGATCATGTCCCGAGTTACATCTACTGCATCATCGAAGCGCACTTCCGTGATCGGTACATTCATTTCGTCGTCTGTGAAGACCATCCAGGAAATAAAGATTGTGGCCTGACCAACCCCGAGATCGAATTGCGCAAATGGCGGCACCTTGACCCGGAACGACGGTGGGGCTGCCGGGTCGTCCGGGTCCCACAGCGAACTGCAGCTCAGCCAGCCTCTGGGTGTCAGGTTCTGGAAGACCACGGGGTCAGCTTCCAGGATGAAAGTAGGCACGTTCACGGGCTGGCGTACGGACTCCTGGTCATTGAAGGCGCTGGCCTCGCGGCCACGTGCGGTGTAGTGCACCTGTACTACACCAGTGCCTCCCCGGCTGACATACAGCCATGGGATCACGCGTTCGATATCGGCGCTGCCCCCGGTATGGACATATTGCGCTTCGGGGACCTCGGTGCCACCCCAGAAGATATCGATTACCTGGCCGGGTTTGATGCCTGCGTACAAGCCAAAGGTCACCGTGACATCCTTGCCGTAGTCGCCTGTCCCCACTTCATTGGGTGGCCCTGAGGCGCTGGTGATCGTGGGGGCGGTCAAGTTAGGGTTGGTGGAAGACGGCCAGGTCAGGTCTGGGTCGGGGCGAGCGGGGCCGGCCACCGAGAAGTTCAGGATTACATCGGTTTTCGGGGAACCAAAGGAAGCCGTGCCGCGCCTTACCTCGTAACTGACCGGTACGGTCAAGTACTCGGTGGCATTGCCGTAGGCGGTCTGCAATACGCCATTGCCCACGTCCACCTCGATAGGGAACGGGGTTTCGCCCAGTACTATTTCAGGTAAGGGGATGCCACGGAAACTGACGACCAGACGGTCTTCGGGGTCGTGGTTGGTGTACTCATCGATCTCTACCTTGATGCCGAGCTGGGCATCTGCAAGGTCCAGAACACCGTCGGCGGCAAGCCGTACCAGAGGGGGTTGCAAGTTTTCGGGAACGGTCTCTTCCTCCGTCAGCTTTACATTGACCTGCCAGGTATAGGATATGCGACTAGTGTTCCCTGCCTTGTCTGACACCGTAAAGACGCTGTAGAAGGTGCCATCGCCCCTGCTGCGTACTATTTCGACTGGAATGATGACTCGCCGCGAGTCCTGCAGTGCGCCTTCGTTGGCAGTAATGGTCAAGTCCCCCGGGCCGCTTGGGGGCTCGGTCCGGTAGTACAGCTTGTAGTAGTCGCTCGCTTGTCGTCCGGCGTAGTCGGGGATCACAAATTCGATACCGTCCGGATGGGTCTGCAAATAGGCCTCGTCGATCGTATCGCTCGGCCCTTCGGCAAACCGAGGTTCCTGCTCGCCATAAGGTGGGGTGGAGTCGCAGATCAGCTTGATGGGGGCGGAATCGGCCTTTTCGCCCCGGTAGTTTTCGTGCTCGTAAACAATCCACAAATCGCCATCCCGGGGCAGGAGCTCTTTAGGGAATGGCATTTTGATGGGGAACTGATCGGGGTCGGGAGGGTTTTTCGGCACGACTGTCAGCAAATCGCCTGCGGCTGTGTAAGTGTTCGGCGCACCGGTCAGGGAAAACTTGAGCTGTAACGTTTCCCAAAAAGCCGGGTTGGTCGGAAAGTTAAGCCATTTAGGCACATGGACTTCGAGGTCTTGCGCGAGCGTTTCTTTTTTCAAGGTGCCGTCGAGCTCATCGGCCATGCCGGCTACCCAAGGTTTTTCGAGCGTATTGGTGAGCCCCAGGAGCCGTTTGAATCGCCACCGAAAGTAGTCGAGTCGAGTTTGTTTGGCGCGTGCGCGTGCGACGACGAACGTGTTCATCTTCAATTCTCCAAAGCTGTCGAGGTGAAAGTTCGAAACTTGGGCCTGTTGAAAATACCGCGATAATGGCTGGGAGCTTCATTCCTCCTGTACGTTGTCCATGAACATGTTGTGCTGCAGGCGCACATTGCCCACTCGGCGTTGGGCGTACCGGCTGCCAACCTAATGCGTGCTTCATGCCGTAAACACTAACCAAATGATCGTCGGCCGGCACCTGGCAATTTTGTCAGGTACCGCCCGATGGCCTCGAGCCTGGTGCATACAATCAATGGCCATTGGCCGAGCAGCATCCAGCGCCCTCAGCGATAGTGCATGGTGAACCTCAACGCCCCCTTGGCAGTCCCCGTGCGCACCTGCGCGCGGGGTTCGAGCTGGTAATAACGGGCCTGGAAGTTCAGCGGTATGCTGCCACTGGTCAAGTCGGCAGCCCGGAACACGGTGTCCAGTGGCACCGGGTTGTTGTTGAGCAAGACCTGGATGCCGACACCGGCGGCATCGGAATCACTGGTCAGGCTGAAGACATGTTCACCGGCAGGCCCGGTGGGGGCGGAGCCGTCGATGCCGTTGAGCTCCATGCGTGCCATGATCAGGGTTCCGCCTGCCGGGGGGGCCAGGCAATTTATCAGCCGAATGCTGAAGGGGGTGGGCGTGGTGGTGTGGCCCGGGCCGGCGAGTTGGCTGATGCTCCAATCCTCCAGGTCCACCTGGGTGGTGACCGACCCGCTGTCCACCTCGCACTCCGACTGGATGACCCTTGCCTTCAGCGAGTACTGCAATACCTGGCCCATGCCACCCCAGTCGAGGTGGCCGGTGAACAGCGGGCCGTCCACCAGGTGTTCACCCGGGGCCAGGTCGGCGGTCTTCACCAGGGTGATGGTGTTGTGCAGGCTCTCGAGTTTCGGGCCTGTCACTACGGTGTTTTCGTGATAGGCGTTGAACGGCACGAACACCGGAACACCGTCGTCAGGCCTCCATTCGTTCGGGCCGCCCAGGAATGGATTGCCCATCTGCACCATGACCCCGATACCTGGCACATTGGTATTGATCACGCGGTTCGCGGTTTGGCCGTTGACGGCCCTGAAGTCGAAGTTGATGACGTAGTTGTCGGCTTCGCAGTCCAGGGACAGGCCGTTCAGGTCTGGCGTGTCTTCAACCAGGTTGTTGTTACCGATAACCTCGTTCAGCGCGACATCGCGCCCTACGTAGAGGGTGCCCAGGTCGCGCTCATAGACTTTTTGCGAGGCGCCCGGAGGCGTCAGCGTGCACTGCGTGATGGCCATGGCCTGGGTGGCGGGCCAGGCAAGGCTGGCCAGAAGGGCCGGGTACAGGGTGCGGTTTATCGTGTGCATGATGGTTTCCCTTGCGCGGCCTGGGTGGGTGCAGGCCGCGCGAATCGAATGGCTAGAGGCAGGCCAGGGTGTGCAGGCGCAAGCCGTCGGTGATGGCGATGGCCTTGGGCTCCAGGGCAAACTGGCAGCGGCTGCTGGCCTGGTCGCCCCAGCTTGCCTGCAACTGCTGAGGCGCTTCGTGGGTGGACAGCATCACCTGGCCCGCCTGGCCGACCATGCCCATGGCGGTGCCGTCCTGGCCGTGCACCTGGGCCCCGAATGGCAACGGCAACCCTTGGCCGTCGCGCAGGGTCAGCACCAGGCGCGAGACGCGCTGGGCATCGAAGCGGTGCTTGACCACCGCGCCACGGCGCGGCACAACCTGGGCGCTGCCATTGTCTATCTGTACTTCCAGGCCCAGGCGGTCGGTGTTCAGTTGCAGGTTGTTGCGCTGGTAGGGCTGCAACGAGGGGGCGATGACGAAACCGCGTTGGTCGGTGCGTGCGCCAGCGCCGTTGAGCAAGCCAACATCGGCAATGCCGGGGACTTCGATCAGGCCGAGGGTGTCGCCCAGGTACGGCCCGAGCGTAACGCCGCCTGCATGCACCAGCAGTGCGCCGCTGGCATTGAGCGACAGGTTGCGATAGTCGTCGGCTTGGGTGAGCGCAGCGCCCAGCGATGCCTGGGGCGCACGGTAGTTGAGTGCCAGGGTCGCGGCCTGGTTACGGCTTGCATCCTGGCTCAGGGCGGCGCTGTAGCTAAGCTGGTCGGTGCTGCTGCCATTGAGCGAGGCGCGCTGGCTGTAGCCGCGCTCGCTGCTGCGCAGGTCCAGGCCGGCACGGGCATGCCGGCCGAACGCCAGCGGCATCGACAGGCTCAGGCCGAACTGCCGGTCGCTGCCGCGGCCGCGGGTCAGCGACTGCGAGGCGAACAGGTTGAAGTTCACCCCCCACTGGTGGGTGCTGGCGTAGACCTGGTATTGGCGCTGGGTGTCGCGCCGATGCCAGTAGTCTTGCTGCGACAGGGTCAGGTTGAGCGAGCTGGCCTTGCCCAGGCGCTGCTGCGCCGAGGCTTCCAGGCGGCTGCGGCGGCTGCCGAGAAAGCTGCCATCATGGCTGTGCTGGTTCACCGCTTCGTCGAAATCCCGGTAGCCTGGTGTCGAGTAGCGATAGCCGGCAAAACGCAGGGTGGTCTGCGTGCCGAAGGCCTTGCTGTAGCGCATCGCGTAGCTCAGCCCCTGGAGCTTGTCGGTCGGGCCGTGGGCAAGCTCGGTGAGCGAGCGGGTGACATCGAAGGACAGCGCGCCGATTTCGCCCAGATCCTTGGTGGCGCCCAGCGCGCCCGCCTGGTAGTACTCGCCGGCCATCAGCCCGCCGTAAAGCGTGGTGTTCCATGCGCTGCCCACGGCCAGCGTGCCCTGCCAGAACAGCGGCGTTTGCTGCGCGCTGGCCGGGTTGTAGCGCCCCAGCGTGGCGCTGTAGCGCCACACACCCTGGCGCAGTTGGTTGGCCAGCGCCGAGTAAGGCTGGGTGAAGCGCCGCACCTGGCCGTCTTCCTCGGTCAGTATCACTTCCAGCTCGCCGCTGCCGGCAGTGCTCAGGTCGTCGATGGCATAGGGGCCGGCACTGACGTAGGTGGCGTAGATCGGGTAGCCGTTCTGCCAGATTTCAAGCTTTGAGCGGCTTTGCGCCACACCACGGATGACCGGGGCATAACCCTGCATTGCCCTTGGCAGCATGCTCATGTCCGAGGCGACGCGTACGCCGGCGATGGGTACGCCGCGAAAGACGTCGCTGTCGGTAAAGGTTTCACCCAGGGTCAGGGTGCCGAGGGTGCCCGGCAGGTCGCGTTGGGCGAAGGCCTGGCCGCGGGTCCACTGCTGGTTGCCGTGGCTGTCCTGGCGCCAGGACTGCGTGCTGCGCAGGCGCCACGGGCCCAGGTTGAGGCCGCTGTTCAGGTACAGGTCACGGCTGTCGTAGCCGCCGCGGTAGCGGCTATGGCCATTTTGCAGGGCTGCCTGGTAGCTGACGAAAGCAGCATTGATGCCGCTGTCCCATTGCTGCGGGTCGACCTGGCCGGCAACCTCCCGGCGCATGGCGATCTGCGGGATGGAAAGCGCCAGTTGCAGCTTGTCGGGGGTGAAGTTCACCTGGGCGCCGGGCACCAGTTGCACCAAATCCAGGCAGGCTGGCAGCGGGGCGTCGGTGAGGGGCAGCGATGCCAGGCGCAGGCCCCAGTCTTCGAGCTGCGCCGGGGCCAGGCAGGGGCTCAGCTGGCCCTGTGCGTCTGGCTGAAAATCAAGGCTGTGCAGGCCGGCCGGCTCCAGGTTGACCTGCACCTGAACCTGGTAGCGGCCGGGCGGCAGTACCTGGTCTTCGGCCAATGCCTGCAAGGCCCAGGCCGAAGACGTTTCGGGCTGCCCCGGCACCTGGCGCAGAAAGCCGCTCTGGAACTTAAGCTCGGCCAGGGCCATGGGGGGCATCAGCCAGGTTGTAGCGCCGGCGAGCAGGCAAACGGATACATGACGCAGGCGGCCTGGTGCGCGCCCGCGGGGCTGGGAAAGACGCATGTGCGGTAATCCTTGCGATATGGCAGGGCGGTGCCTTAACGAGGCAGCGCGATCGGCAGCGTTACAGGGGCGGAGTGGCCGCCGTAGTCGTTGATGATCGAAAACAGCACCTGCAGGTCGGGCGCCGGCCGGATGCCGGGCAAGGGGTAAACCAGGCTCGAGTGCGGCGCCAGCATGTCGGTAGCCTGCGGTGTGGCGTACTGCCCGTTGCCGCTGACCTCCATGCGCGAGAACGTGATGTGGAAGGGGGTGGGGTTTTCAACCCGCAGTGCCGGGGCGCCCTGCTCGTTAACCAGCGAGAACACCAGTGACTTCAGTTGCCGGGTAGGCGAGCCCTCGAGCTGGTGCGGGCGGTAGAACAGCTTGATGCGCGTGCGCAAGGCGATGCTCAAGGCGTTCTTGGCGCTGGCATCCACCTGGGGGATTTCCTGCACGTTGAAATAGAACAGCGATTCGCGATCGGTGGGCAAGTCGTTGGGCAGCAGGGTGATTTGCACTTGCTGCTCTTTGTCGGGGGCAAGGCGGAACAGTTGCGGCGACGGCAAAAACGGCACGCTGACGGTATCGGCGTCCGCCTCGGTATTGACCCAGGCCTGGACGGCGTAGGTGGCTTTGCTGGGGTTGCGGATGACCACCGCGGTACTGCGTTTGTCGCTGTCGAACACCACGCGGGTGTTGTTCAGTGTCAGCGCCGCGTGGCTGGCGCTGGTCGACAGGCTGAGCAGCAAGGCTGCGCCGATGCCCAAGGCATGTCGCAGGCGGGCTGCCGGCAGGGTGAGGCCGGGCATGGGGATTTATCCTGAAAACCCAGGCGCAGAGGTGCACCTGGGGGGTAACGAGACGTAGGTGCGGGAGCCGGCTGAGGCCGGGTACGTCAGGGAATGTCGACGGTGAAGCTCAGGTCGGCCAAGGCTTCGCCCGCGCGTACCTGGTCGGTGATCGAAACGTAGGAGGCGGTGAAGCGCAGCCGCGATTCGCCTTGCTCATTGAGCGGGTACTCGGCAGATGAGCTGCCCGGTGGGACCAGGTCGAAGTTGCGGTCGCGCAGGGCTACTGCCACGCCAAGGGCCGCGTCGGGGCTGCGGTTGATGGCGTAGTAGTTGTTAGCGGCAGACGGGCCATCGAAGGTCACTTTGGCAACCTGGCCAGGGGTAATCCCGCAGATAACACCGTCCTTCACCACCAGATCGAAGTCGCGGGGGTTTTTCTCGTCGCTCACCTTTTCGAAGGCCGAGGCCGGAACCTCACCCATGTCGATGATGCCGCCCTCAAGGCCGGACGGCGGCTGGATGACGATTGGGCAAGTGGCGGCCGTAATGGTGCCCTGGAAGTGCACGGTACCGGTATTGGCGAATGCCGAACTTGCAGCCACGCTTAAAACGAGGCCGAACGAAGTTGCAAACAGCGACTTCTTCATGAGATGTCCTTGTAAGAGGGGATGTGTTTAGTTGCGAAGTCTTTGCTGGCTCGCGAAGTTTTAGTTGCGGCTTCGAGAGCAGCCACGGTTCGGCGGGTATCTTATAAAGTGCAGGTTTTACTTTGCAAACGTTATGTGCGATCGAAGTTTGATATGTTTTTTATCTAGTAATGTATTGGATTGGAAGTTTGGGATAATTCTGAAGTTGTTGTGCGCATGTTTACCCGGTTCAATTAATTCGCCAATTGAAAGCAGGGGTTTTCTGAGTGCGTTGTAGGGCGAGGTGTTTAAGCGAGGGAGGGGAGTTGGTGGGGGGAGATGTCCCACGCCGTTGCGCGGGACGTCCTACAGCTTAGTGCGTACTGCCCTGGCCGGCCTGGCTCAGCAGTTGTTTTTCCTGGTGCCAGTCGAACGGTTCGTCGTTCTGCTCGGCCTCGAAGCGGCGCTCTTCCAGTTGCTGGTACAGATCGAGCTCTTCGTCCGGCATGAAGTGCAGGCAGTCACCGCCGAAGAACCACAGCAGGTCGCGGGGCACCAGGTGGGCGATTTGTGGGTAGCGCTGGATCACCTGGCAGATCAGGTCCTGGCCCAGGTACTGGCTTTCGAGCGGGTCTTGCGGCAGCAGGGTCAGCAGTTCGTCGAAGCGTTCGAGGAACAGGGCGTGGCTTTCCTCCGGCACCTGCTCGGCCTCGCCCAGCGCGGCCAGGATGGTGCGCAGGTGGTGCAGCAGTTGCAGGTGGTATTGCAGGTGGGGGTTGGCCATGGGGTGGTCCTCGGTGGTTCGGAAACAGGCGCGCAGTATACGGCAATCGCTTCAGGTCGGCGCCGTAGCTGTAGGCGATCACCCAGCCCTGCGGGCTGCGCTGTTGCCTAGGGAACACAGCGCGCCCGCGATACCTGTGGGAGCAACTGTCTTGTGCTGCCTGTTCCGGCCTCATCGCCGGCAAGCCGGCTCCTACAGGTACGGCACAGGCCTGAAGTTTATGCAATCCCTGTGGGAGCGGCTTTAGCCGCGAAGCAGGCGCCGCGCTAGATGGCACCGGCGCTTCGCCGGTGTTCGCGGCTAAAGCCGCTCTCACAGAATCTTCGTTAAATCAACGAGTTGTGATTCGTTCCATAGGAGCCGGCAGGTGCATGAGGCCGGCTCAGCGCACCTTGCCCGGCACCGCCAGCAGCTGCTCCTTGTCGAACGCATCCACATCGATCACCCGTCGCCTTGCTTGCTCGGCGGCGTGCAGGCGTTGGCCATCTTCTGGCTGCAGCACGCCGGCCGCCACTGCCGCATCTATTACTGGCTGCCCGGGCTCAGGCTGCACCTTGCCCTCTTTGAGTGCCTTGTGCAGTTGCGCCTGCAACGGCGCCACCTCATCCAGCAGGTCGCAGGCCCGTTGCAGCGCCGCCACCGGGTCGCCTTCGGATTGCGGGCGGTAGCAGCCGGCCAGCAGTTCTTCCAGCGCAGCATCGCCCTGGTTGCGGCTGATCAGCGCGGCCACCTCGGCGTCCAGTTCATCGCTGGGGCCGGCATGCCGGCGGCCGAGCGGGAACACCAGCACGCGCAAGGCGCAGCCAATGAAACGGTTGGGGAAGTTGTCCAGCAGCGCGTCCAGGGCCTGCTCGGCCTTGCCCAGGCTTTCTTCCATGGCCCAGCGCAGCAAGGGTTGCAGGTGCTCGGGCGAGCCCTGGTCGTGGTAGCGCTTGAGCGCAGCCGACCCCAGGTACAGGTAGCTCAGCACATCGCCCAGCCGCGCGCTCAGGCGTTCGCGGCGTTTGAGCGCGCCGCCCAGCAGCATCATCGACAGGTCAGCCAGCAGGGCGAAGGCCGCGGCCTGGCGGTTGAGGGCGCGGAAGTACCCCTGGCTCAGGGCATCGCCCGGCACCTTCTCGAAATGCCCCAGGCCCAGCCCCAGCACCAGGGTGCTGGCGGCGTTGCCGGCGGCGAACAGGATGTGCTGCATCAGCAGGTCGTCGAACTCGTGCAGCGCCTGGTCGTGGTCTTCGCGGCCGGCCAGGGCCATTTCGCGCAGCACGAACGGGTGGCAGCGGATGGCGCCCTGGCCGAAGATCATCAGGTTGCGCGAGAGAATGTTGGCGCCCTCGACGGTGATGAAAATCGGCGCGCCCTGCCAGTTGCGCCCCAGGTAGTTGTTCGGGCCCATGATGATGCCCTTGCCGCCGTGCACGTCCATGGCGTGCTGGATGCACTCGCGGCCGCGCTCGGTGAGGTGGTACTTGAGGATTGCCGACAGCACCGAGGGTTTTTCACCCAGGTCCACTGCCTTGGCGGTGAGCAGGCGGGCGCTGTCCATCAGCCAGGCGTTGCCGCCGATGCGTGCCAGCGACTCCTGAATGCCCTCGAAGGCGCTCAGCGGCACGTTGAACTGCTCGCGTACCCGGGCGTACTGGCCGGTGACCAGGCTGGTGTACTTGGCAGCACCCGTGCCCACGGCAGGCAGCGAGATGGAACGGCCAACCGACAGGCAGTTCATCAGCATCATCCAGCCCTTGCCGAGCATGGTTTGGCCGCCGATCAGCATGTCCAGCGGCACGAACACATCCTTGCCGCTGTTGGGGCCGTTCATGAAGGCCGCGCCCAGGGGCAGGTGGCGCTTGCCGATGTCAACGCCGGGGGTGTCGGTGGGGATCAGCGCCAGGCTGATGCCCAGCTCTTCCTCGTCGCCCAGCAAGTGGTCGGGGTCATAGGCTTTGAACGCCAGGCCCAGCAAGGTGGCCACCGGGCCCAGGGTGATGTAGCGCTTTTCCCAGTTCAGGCGCAGGCCGATGACTTCTTCACCCTGCCACTGGCCCTTGCAGACGATGCCGGTGTCGGGCATGGCGCCGGCGTCGGAGCCGGCCAATGGGCCGGTGAGGGCAAAGCAGGGGATGTCGTCGCCACGGGCCAGGCGTGGCAGGTAGTGGTTGCGTTGTTCATCGGTGCCGTAGTGCAGCAGCAGTTCGGCAGGGCCCAGGGAGTTGGGCACCATCACCGTGGAGGCCAGGTCGCCGCTGCGGGTGGCCAGCTTCATCGCCACCTGCGAATGGGCGTAGGCGCTGAAGCCTTTGCCGCCATACTCCTTGGGGATGATCAGGGCAAAAAAGCCATGCTGCTTGATATGCGCCCAGGCTTCGGGCGGCAGGTCGAGGTCCTGGCCGATCTGCCAGTCGCTGACCATGGCGCACAGTTGCTCGGTGGGGCCATCGATGAAGGCTTGTTCTTCTTCGCTGAGTTTCGCCGCCGGGTAGTCGAGCAGGGTGTTCCAGTCGGGCCGGCCGCTGAACAGGTGGCCGTCCCACCACACGGTGCCGGCGTCGATGGCTTCGCGTTCGGTTTGCGACATGGGCGGCAGGGTGCGCTGGAACCACTTGAACACCGGCGCGGTGAACAGCGCGCGGCGCTGCGCGTGCAGGGTGACAAAGGCTACCTTGACGGCGATCACCAGCCAGATCAGCGTCAGCAGCCAGCCAGGCGCGCTGCTGAAAATGCCCATCAGCAAGGTGAAGGCGGCCATCGCGCCAAGGATCTGCAACGGCGGCAGGCGCCGGTGGGTGAGGTAGACAGCACCGAGCAACAGGACCAGCAACCACAACAGCAACATGAGCTTTCCTCCATGGAAACCTGGGGGGTGTTCAGCCGAACCCTCAGAGCTTAGACGCATTGCCGGGGGTGGCCTTGTTTGAACACAGACCGGGGGGAGGGGACGTAAGTTCGGCCATTCGCCATAACCTGTAGGAGCGGCCTCGCCGGGGCGCCGGACCGGTCGGAAAGGGCTGCAAAGCAGCCCCGGCGATTTTGCATGATGTCGAGATCCCGGGGCCGCTGCGCGCCCCATTCGCAACACAAGGCCGCTCCTACAGGGACCGTGCCTGGCCTGGTCAGCCGGGCCGGCGCTTCATCCCCAATTCCATGTCATCGATCAACGCCTTGGCCATGGCACTGAGAATGCGCGCCGAACTGCCCGCCAGCACGCAGCCTTCCATCTCGGCCTCGCAGGTGAGGTGGCGAATGCAGCCCAGTAGCACCGACAACTCGCTGAAGGCATCCTCGAACGGCACGCCCGGGCGCACCTGGTACAGCTCCAGGCATTCGCTGCGCCCGGCGGTTGTCCAGGTAACAGGCAAGGCGCTCATGGTTGCGCCCCGGGGCGGTAGCGGTTGAGGCAGCTGGCCAGTTCGGCGAGGTAGGTGCTGGCCTGCAGCAGGTTGTCGCGTTCAGGGCCCGGCGCTGCGGCGGCGTGCAGGTCGAGGGTGTCGACCAGGCAGGTGGCCAGGTTGGCTTTTTCGGTTTCCAGCTGTGCCTGGGTCAAGTGGGGGGCGGGGATGAAGCGGGGTGGGTCAGGGACCAGTTTTTTCATGGTGGAACTCCTTATGTTTTAGCTGGAGTTGCTACCTGATCGTTCTCACAGGATTGGGTGGCAACCGTGCGAGGGGTGAGAACCCGGCCACAAGGAAAACCGGTCAGGACGAACCTGCCCGCGCACGGCTGCCATAGAGCAGAGCGGCTTTCGATGTGGGGCGTCGGGTTCTCACACCCGGTCACCAAATGTGGCGACCGGGTGAAGTTATCCCCGGATGATTTCCCCGACAACGCGGCTGCTTCCGGCAAGCGCGTAGGATAGTTCCGAAGAGTGTTTGGGCTGAAGCATTTGGTTTCAGGTTGGGAAATGTCTTACAGGCTTAGGGCCATCCTTTTCGAGGTGGTCGCGTCAGGGCTGCCAGGTGCTTGCCGAGGGTTCGCGTCAGGGCCTCCAAGTGCTCGCCACAATCCTTGCAGCGCCTATCAGATCGAGCGCCGCCCGCGCGGCGCTTCGCGGGTAAACCCGCTCCCACAGTTTATTTCGGGCCAGTCTCTCCTGTGCTGGTACCGGGTCCGCCTTGTTTGTACGACGCGGTTTCAGCGTGAGCATTGCAGCCGCCCCACATGGCTCAAGACATGCACCAAGGCAGGCACCGGTACTTGCACAGGAGTAATTGGCCCGAAATAAACTGTGGGAGCGGGTTTACCCGCGAAGCGCCGCGCGGGCGGCGCTCGATCTCATAGGCGCTGCAAAACCTTCGGCGAACACTTTTCAGCCCTGACGCGGACACCTTGAAAGGGATAGGACCCTTACATGGAGTAGACTCTCCACCCTGCACACACATAAGGACGTCGTCATGCTGAAGATCTGGGGCCGCAAGAACTCGAGCAACGTACGCAAGGCACTGTGGGTCGCCCACGAACTGGGCCTGGACTTCGAGGCCATCGACGCCGGCGGCGCCTTTGGCGTGGTCAACGAGCCGCACTACCGCGCCCTCAACCCCAACGGCCTGGTGCCCATGCTCGAAGACGGCGACCTGACCCTGTGGGAGTCCAACACCATCGTGCGCTACCTGTGCGCCGAGTACGGCAGCGAGCAGGGCTGGTACCTCGAAGACCCGCGCCAGCGCGCCCTGGCCGACAAGTGGATGGACTGGACCACCTCGTCCTTTGCCGCCCCCTTCCGCCCGCTGTTCTGGGGCCTGCTGCGCACCCCCGAAGACCAGCGCGACTGGGTGGCGATCAACGCCGCGCACAAGCAGTGCGCGCAGCTGCTGGCCATCGCCGACGCAACCTTGAGCAAACAACCCTACCTGTCCGGTGACCAGATCGGCATGGGCGACATCCCATTGGGCAGCTTCATCTATGCCTGGTTCGAGATGCCCATCGAGCGCCCGGCCATGCACCACCTCGAAGCCTGGTACGAACGCCTCAAGCAGCGCCCGGCCTACCAGGCGGCGGTGATGACCGCGCTGACCTGAGCGAACACAACGGCTAGCTCGATAGTCATTATCAATACAGGTGACTGTACTTGTGCGGCCATGCCTTGCACCATGGCCGCACTCATTGCGCCAGTGACGTTGCCTGGCGTGTCCCGACCCTTTTTTCGGTACCTGACCCGCTATGAGTTCTGCCCTGTCCATCCGACAGCTGACCAAGACCTACGGCAACGGCTTCCAGGCCCTCAAGGGCATCGACCTGGACGTCGCCGAAGGTGACTTCTTCGCCTTGCTTGGCCCAAACGGCGCCGGCAAGTCCACCACCATCGGCATTTTGTCCACCCTGGTGAACAAGACCAGCGGCACGGTCAACGTGTTCGGCCACGACCTGGACCGCGAGCCGGCGGCGCTCAAGCGCTGCCTGGGCGTGGTGCCCCAGGAGTTCAACTTCAACCAGTTCGAGAAGGTGTTCGACATCGTCGTCACCCAGGCCGGCTACTACGGCATCCCGCCCAAGGTGGCCAAGGCGCGCGCCGAGCAGTACCTCACGCAACTGGGCTTGTGGGACAAGCGTGATGTGCCGTCGCGCGCGTTGTCGGGTGGCATGAAGCGCCGCCTGATGATTGCCCGGGCGCTGATCCACGAGCCGCGGCTGTTGATTCTCGACGAGCCCACTGCGGGTGTGGACATCGAGCTGCGCCGTTCGATGTGGAGCTTCTTGACCGAGCTCAACCAGAAAGGCATCACCATCATCCTCACCACCCACTACCTCGAAGAGGCCGAGCAGCTGTGCCGCAACATCGGCATCATCGACCACGGCACCATCGTCGAGAACACCAGCATGCGCCAGTTGCTGGGCAAGCTGCATGTGGAGACCTTCGTGCTCGACCTCAAGCAGGACCTGCCGGCCGCCCCGGTGCTGCAGGGCTACCCGTGCCGGCTGATCACCCCGCACACCCTTGAAGTGCAGGTGGACAAGGATATCGGCATCACCGCGCTGTTCGGCCAGCTGGCGCTGAACAACATCGAGGTGCAGAGCCTGCGCAACAAGACCAACCGCCTCGAGGAGCTGTTCGTGAGCCTGGTGGAAAAGAACCTGTCGAAGGTGGCTGTATGAGTATCGAGCTGCGCACCAACTGGGTGGCCCTGAACACCATCGTCTACCGCGAAGTGCGGCGCTTCTTGCGCATCTGGCCGCAGACCCTGCTGCCGCCGGCGATCACCATGGTGCTGTACTTCGTGATCTTCGGGAACCTGATCGGCCGGCAGATCGGCGACATGGGCGGGTTCACCTACATGGAGTACATCGTGCCCGGGCTGATCATGATGTCGGTGATCACCAACTCCTATGGCAACGTGGTGTCGAGCTTCTTTGGCAGCAAGTTCCAGCGCTCCATCGAGGAGCTGATGGTGTCGCCGGTATCACCGCACACCATCCTCATCGGCTACGTGCTGGGCGGCGTGCTGCGCGGGCTGGCGGTGGGGGTGATCGTGACCTTCCTGTCGCTGTTCTTCACCCACCTGCAGGTGCACCACCTGGGCGTGACCGTGATCGTGGTGCTGCTGACGGCGACGATTTTCTCGCTGCTGGGCTTCGTCAACGCGGTGTTCGCGCGCAACTTCGATGATATTTCAATCATCCCGACCTTCGTGCTGACGCCTTTGACCTACCTGGGCGGGGTGTTCTATTCCATCACCTTGCTGCCGCCGTTCTGGCAGACCGTGTCGTTGGCCAACCCGGTGCTGCACATGGTCAACTCGTTCCGCTACGGCATTCTAGGGGTGTCGGATATCAGCATTGGCACGGCGATCACCTTCATGCTGGTGGCCACCGCGGTGCTCTACGTGCTGTGCGTGCGCCTGCTGGTCAGCGGCCGCGGCATGCGCGCCTGAGGCCTTTGCAGCACAGCGACACTGGCGCCGGCGCCACTGCCGACCCACCCACCAGCGCCAGTACAGCTGGGTGGTGAAGTAGGCCAGTACCCCCAGCACCACCCCGCACACCACCGAGCCCAGCAAAAACGGCTGCCACAGCGTGGCCAACTGGTCGGTGACCCAGTCAACGGTGATTTCTTCGGGCATTGTGCGCGGCGGTACGCCCATCAGCCAGGCGCCGGTCATGTAGGTGACGAAGAACACCGGCGGCATGGTCAGCGGGTTGGTCAGCCACACCAGGCTGACGGCAATCGGCAGGTTGCCGCGCACCGGAATGGCCAGGGCGGCGGCCAGCAGCATTTGCATGGGGATGGGGATGAGCGCGGCGAACAGGCCCACGCCCATGGCCCGCGCCACCGAGTGCCGGTTGAGGTGCCAGAGGTTGGGGTCGTGCAGCAGCTTGCCGAAAAAGCGTAACGACTTGTGCTCCCGGATGCTGGTCGGGTCCGGCATGTAGCGTTTGAACAGACGGCGCGGCATGTGGGCTCCCGGCGGGCGTTAAGGCGGTCAGTATGCCTTCATTGAAACCCGGCCTTGTTCAGACTTTGTGACAATTGTTGAGCAAGCTTTCCACCAGAATCGGCTAAGCCTCAGGGGGCTTTTCGCTTCTGGAGCTCTAACTCATGCGCACAGGGATGCTTGCGCTGGCGCTCGGGCTACTCAGCCTGCGCTTTCTACCCGCCTTGCCATCGGTCGGCTGGCTGATCTTCTTACTGTTATTGGCGCTTGCCTGCCTGCGCACACGGCTGTGGCCGCTGGGTTGCTTCGTGCTGGGCGCGTGCTGGGCCTGCTGGTCGGCGCAGCAGGTGGTGGATGGCCGCCTGGCCGCGCAACTGGACGGCCGCACCTTGTGGCTGGAGGGGCGGGTGACGGGCTTGCCGGCCCGTAACGGGCAGGGGGTGCGCTTCGAGCTGGAGCAACCCTGGTCGCGCCGCAGCGAACTGGCGCTGCCGCAACGCCTGCAACTGAGCTGGTTCGACGGCCCCGAGCTGCGTGCCGGCGAGCGCTGGCGCCTGGCGGTCAACCTGCGCCACCCCCACGGGCTGCTCAACCCCCATGGGCCTGACCGCGAAGCCTCGCTGCTGGCGCGGCGTATCGGTGCCACCGGCACGGTCAAGGCCGGCGAGCGTGTGGGTGAGGCGGCAGTCAGCTGGCGCGACGGCATCCGCCAGCGCTTGCTGGCCACCGATGCCCAGGGCCGCGAGGCGGTGCTGGCGGCCTTGGTACTGGGCGATGGCAGCGGGCTGGCACGGGAGGACTGGAACACCTTGCAGGCCACCGGCACGGTGCACCTGCTGGTGATCTCCGGCCAGCATATCGGCCTGCTGGCGGGGCTGGTCTATGGCCTTGTGGCGGGCCTGGCGCGGCTCGGCCTGTGGCCTGCGCGGATGCCCTGGTTGCCCTGGGCCTGCGGCCTGGCCTTGATGGCAGCGCTGGCCTATGGCTGGCTGGCGGGGTTTGGCGTGCCGGTGCAGCGTGCCTGCCTGATGCTGGCGGTGGTGTTGCTGTGGCGCCTGCGATTTCGTCATCTGGGCGCCGCTACGCCGCTGCTGATGGCGTTGCTCGGGGTGTTGCTGGTGGAACCGCTGGCCAGCTTGTTGCCGGGTTTCTGGTTGTCGTTCGGCGCGGTGGCGGTGCTGGCGCTGTGCTTTTCTGCACGGCTGGGTGCCTGGCGGCCCTGGCAGGCCTGGACCCGGGCGCAGTGGGTGATTGCCGTGGGCCTGCTGCCCTTGTTGCTGGCGCTGGGGCTGCCGGTCAGCCTCACGGCGCCGCTGGCCAATCTGCTGGCGGTGCCCTGGTTGAGCCTGGCGGTACTGCCGCTGGCGCTGCTCGGTACTGCGCTGTTGCCGGTGCCGTTGGCCGGGGAGGGGCTGTTGTGGCTGGCCGGTTTTTCGCTGGACGGGCTGTTCGGCGTGCTGGGCTGGGTAGCCGTGCAGCACCCGCCCTGGGTGCCCGAGCCCCTGCCGCTGTGGGCCTGGCTGCTGGTGTGCCTGGGCGTGCTGCTGGTGCTGCTGCCTGCCGGCGTGCCACTGCGATTGCCCGGGGCGATGCTGCTGCTGGCGCTGTGGGCACCGCGCGAGCAGGTGCCCCATGGCCAGGTGCAGGTGTGGCAGCTGGATGTCGGCCAGGGCCTGGCGGTGCTGCTGCGCACCCGCCAGCACAGCCTGCTGTACGACGCAGGGCCCGCCCAGGGCGACAGCGACCTGGGCGAAAGCGTGGTGCTGCCAACCTTGCGCAAGCTGGGGGTCAAACAGCTGGACCTGCTGCTGATCAGCCATGCCCATGCCGACCATGCCGGCGGCGCCGCTGCCATTCGCCGGGGCCTGCCGGTGTTGCGCGAGCTGGGTGGGGAGGGCACCGGCGGGGCGATTTGCAGCAGCGGTGAGCGCTGGCAGTGGGATGGTGTGGCGTTCGAGCTTTGGCACTGGCCGCAGGGGCCGTCGAGCAACGAGCGCTCCTGTGTGCTGCGGGTGCAGGCGGGCGGCGAGCGCCTGCTGTTGGCCGGCGACATGGAGGCCGGCGCCGAGCGCGCCTGGCTTGCGAGTAACACCGATACCCGCATCGACTGGCTGCAGGCGCCGCACCATGGCAGCCGGTCGTCGTCCACTGAGCCGTTCATCCAGGCCCTGGCGCCGCGCGGGGTGTTGATCTCGCGGGGCCGGCACAACAGCTTCGGGCACCCGCATGCGCAGGTGATCGAGCGTTATCGGCGGTATGGGGTGCAGGTGCATGACACGGCGATTGACGGTGCGCTGGGATTGCGCTTGGGCAGCCAGGAAGGGGTGGTGGGGGAGCGGGCCGGTCGGCGGTTCTGGCGAGGTGGTGGAGGCCGTTGACGAGGCGGCAGCGGCCGCGATCCCTGTGGGAAGCGGCCTTGTGTCGCGATGGGCTGCAAAGCAGCCCCAGGATCTTTGTCCTATTCGAGAATGCCGGGGCCGCTGCGCGGCCCATCGCGACACAAGGCCGCTTCCCACATGGACCGTATGGCCTTGACGCCTGCGCGGTACCTGTAGGAGCCGGCTTGCCGGCGATAGGGCCATCAGCAGCATTCCCTGACCTCCGGCAGATGAGCCCCCCGCGCGCCTATGGTAGAGTGGCGGCCTTTTTCCGAGGGGATGCTTACTGTGTGGGAATTGGTCAAGTCTGGTGGCTGGATGATGCTGCCGATCATCCTGAGCTCCATCGCCGCCATGGCGATCGTCGTCGAACGCCTGTGGACCTTGCGCGCCAGCCGCGTCACCCCGCCGCACCTGCTGGGCCAGGTGTGGATGTGGATCAAGGACAAGCAACTCACCAGTGACAAGCTCAAGGCCCTGCGCGCCGATTCGCCGCTGGGCGAGATCCTCGCCGCGGGCCTTGCCAACTCGCGCCATGGCCGCGAAATCATGAAAGAGTGCATCGAGGAGGCCGCCTCGCGGGTCATCCACGAGCTGGAGCGCTACATCAGCACCCTCGGCACCATCGCCGCCATGGCCCCGCTGCTGGGCCTGCTGGGCACCGTGCTGGGCATGATCGACATCTTCAGCGCCTTCATGGGCTCGCAGATGACCGCCAACGCCTCGGTGCTGGCCGGTGGTATCTCCAAGGCCCTGGTCACCACGGCGGCCGGCCTGATGGTCGGTATCCCGGCGGTGTTCTTCCACCGCTTCCTGCTGCGCCGCATCGACGAGCTGGTGGTGGGCATGGAGCAGGAGGCGATCAAGCTGGTGGAAGTGCTGCAGGGCGACCGTGAAGTGGAAGTGGCCGGAGGCAAGGCGTGAAGTTTCGGCGCAATCGCCAGCGCGAGAACGTCGATATCAACCTGGCGTCGTTGATCGACGTGGTGTTCGTGCTGCTGCTGTTCTTCGTGGTCACCACCACCTTCACCCGCGAGACGCAACTGCGCGTCGAGCTGCCCGAGGCGGCCAGTGCCACCCCGGGGCAGCCCGATGAAGGCAAGCTGGTCGAGATCACCATCAGCGCCGACGGCGTGTACTCGGTGAACAACCACCTGCTGCCCAAGAGCGACCTGGACACCCTCACCGAGGCCATCCAGAAAGAGTCCGGCGGCGACACCAACCTGCCGCTGGCCATCAGCGCCGACGGCAAGACCCCGCACCAGGCGGTGATCACTGCAATGGATGCAGCCGGCAAGCTCGGCTTCAGCAAGTTGCGCATGACCACCGTCGAGGCCGCGCAGGGCAACCCCTGATGGCCTTCGCCGACCGCCTGCTCGCTGCCTGGTACCAGGGCCACCCGGCCCTGGCCCTGCTGCGCCCGCTGGAGGCGCTGTACCGCCGCGTGGTGACGCGCAAGCGCGCGCGCTTCATCAGCGGTGCAAGCGCCAGCTACCGCGCCCCGGTGCCGGTCATCGTGGTGGGCAACATCACCGTCGGCGGTACCGGCAAGACACCGATGATTCTCTGGCTGATCGAGCATTGCCGCCAGCAGGGGCTCAAGGTGGGGGTGGTCAGCCGCGGTTATGGCGCCAAGCCGCCGCACCACCCCTGGCGTGTCGCCGCCGACCAGCCGGCTGAACAGGCCGGCGACGAACCTTTGCTGATCGTGCAGCGCACCGGCGTGGCGCTGATGATCGACCCCGACCGTTCCCGCGCGGTGCAGGCGCTGCTGGCCAGTGATGCGCCGGACCTGATCCTGTGTGACGACGGCATGCAGCACTACCGCCTGGCCCGCGACCTGGAGCTGGTGCTGATCGACGCCGCCCGCGGCCTGGGTAATGGCCGTTGCCTGCCGGCAGGCCCTTTGCGCGAGCCCGCCGAGCGCCTGCAGGCGGCTGACGCGGTGCTGTTCAATGGTGCTGCGGCCGACCGCGAGCAGGGCTTTGCCTTTGGCCTGCAGCCCAGCGCGCTGGTCAACCTCAAGAGCGGCGAGCGCCGCGCCCTTGACCTGTTTCCTGCTGGCCAGGCCATGCATGCCGTGGCCGGTATCGGCAACCCGCAACGTTTCTTCAACACCCTGCTGGCGCTAGACTGGCAGCCGGTGCCGCACCCGTTCGCCGACCATGCGCCTTATAGCCGCGAGGTGCTGTCGTTCAGCCCGCCGCTGCCGCTGGTGATGACCGAGAAGGATGCGGTGAAATGCCGGCCGTTCGCCACCGATGACTGGTGGTACCTGGCGGTCGATGCGTTGCCGTCGGCGGCCTTCGTGGCCTGGTTCGACGGCCAGCTGCGCCGCCTGCTGCCCGGCCGTTTCTGAGCCTTTTTCACTTTCTGGCCACTGGCCTCAAGGACCCCCCATGGACACCAAACTGCTCGATATCCTGGCCTGCCCGATCACCAAAGGCCCGCTCAAGCTCAGCGCCGACAAGACCGAGCTGATCAGCAAGGGCGCGGGCCTGGCCTACCCGATCCGCGATGGCATCCCGGTGATGCTGGAAAGCGAAGCGCGCACCCTGACCGACGACGAGCGCCTGGACAAATGAGCCTGGCCTTCACCGTGGTGATTCCTGCCCGGCTGCGCTCCACGCGCCTGCCGGGCAAGCCGTTGCTGGCGATCGCCGGCAAGCCGATGATCCAGCATGTGTGGGAGCAGGCGCGCAAGAGCGGCGCCGAGCGCGTGGTCATCGCCACTGACGACGCCAGCATCGTCGAGGCCTGCCAGGCCTTTGGCGCCGAAGTGCTGCTGACCCGCGCCGACCACGAGTCGGGCACCGATCGCCTGGCCGAAGTGGCCGCGCAGCTGGGTTTGGCCGCCGATGCCATCGTGGTCAACGTGCAGGGTGACGAGCCGCTGATTCCGCCGGTGATCATCGACCAGGTGGCGGCCAACCTGGCGGCGCATCCGGAAGCCGGCATCGCGACCCTCGCCGAGCCCATCCATGAGCCGCAAGCCGTGTTCAACCCCAACGCGGTCAAGGTCACCAGCGACAAGCACGGCCTGGCCCTAACTTTCAGCCGCGCGCCGCTGCCCTGGGCCCGCGATACCTTCGCCAGCAGCCGCGAGCAACTGCCCGAAGGCGTGCCGTACCGCCGCCACATCGGCATGTACGCCTACCGCGTGGGCTTTTTGCAGGACTTCGTCAGCTGGGGCCCGTGCTGGCTCGAGCAAACCGAGGCGCTGGAGCAGTTGCGCGCCTTGTGGCATGGCGTGCGCATTCATGTGGCCGATGCCATCGAAGCGCCTGCCGTGGGCGTCGACACCCCTGAAGACCTGGAGCGCGTGCGGCGCTTGCTGGAGGCCTGATGCGCGTTCTGTTCGTCTGCCTGGGCAATATTTGCCGCTCGCCCACCGCCGAAGGCGTGCTGCGCCACCAGTTGCAGGCCGCCGGGCTGGCTGAGGTGGTGCACGTGGCCTCGGCCGGTACTGGCGATTGGCACGTGGGCAAGGCCCCCGACAGCCGTACCTGCAAGGCGGCATTGGCCCGCGGCTATGACCTGTCGCGCCAGCGCGCGCAGCAGGTCAAGGCGGCGCACTTCGAGGAGTACGACCTGGTGCTGGCGATGGACAAGAGCAACCTGGGCAACCTGCAGGCGCTGCGCCCGCACAGCGCCCGTGGCGAGCTCGACCTGTTCCTGCGCCGCTATGGCGCGGCGTTGGATGAAGTGCCCGACCCTTACTACGGCGGCGCTGAAGGTTTCGAGCAGGTCCTGGACCTGATCGAGGTGGCCTGCCAGGCGCTGGTGGTGGAAATCAAGGGGCGGTTATGAGCAGCCAGTGGCAGGAACAGGTTTCGCTCAAGCCCTACAACACCTTTGGCATCGACGTGCGTGCCCGCTACTTCACCCAGGCCCATGACGACGCCGAGGCGCGCCAGGCACTGGCCGAGGCTGCCGCGCGGCAACTGCCGGTGCTGGTGGTCGGTGGCGGCAGCAATTTGCTGCTGACCCGCGATATCGACGCTCTGGTGCTGCACATGGCCAGCCGTGGCCGGCGCCTGCTCAGCGACGATGGCGAGCGGGTGGTGGTGGAAGCCGAGGCCGGCGAGCCCTGGCATCCGTTCGTGCAGTGGAGCCTGGAGCAGGGCTTGTGCGGGCTGGAGAATCTCAGCCTGATCCCCGGCACCGTGGGCGCCGCGCCGATGCAGAATGTTGGCGCCTATGGTGTGGAGATCAAGGACGTGTTCGCCGGGCTGACCGCGCTGGACCGTGAAACGGGCCAACTGCGTGACTTCGCGCTGGAAGAATGTGCCTTTGGTTACCGCGACAGCCTGTTCAAGCGTGAGCCTGGCCGCTGGTTGATTCTGCGGGTGCGCTTTGCCTTGCAGCGCAGCTTGCAGGCGCACCTGGACTATGGCCCGGTGCGTCAGCGCCTGGTGGAGCAGGGCGTCGAGCAGGTCACTGCCAAGGCAATCAGCGAGGCGATCTGCAGCATTCGCCGCGAGAAGCTGCCGGACCCGGCCGAGCTGGGCAATGCCGGGAGTTTCTTCAAAAACCCGGTGGTGCCGGCTGAGCTGGCTGAGCGCATTCGCGGGCAGTACCCGACCCTTGTGGGTTATCCACAGGCCGATGGCCAGGTGAAGCTGGCGGCCGGTTGGCTGATCGAGCAGGCAGGGTGGAAGGGCCATCGCGACGGCGATGCCGGGGTGCATCGGTTGCAGTCGTTGGTGCTGGTCAATTATGGCCAGGCCAGCGGGGCGCAGTTGCATGAGCTGGCGCAGCGCATTCAGGCCGATATTTTCGAGCGCTTCGGGGTGAGGCTTGAGATGGAGCCGAACCTGTACTGACGTGTACTGGCCCTATCGCCGGCAAGCCGGCTCCTACAGGGATCGCATAGGCCTCAGGCCTGCGCTGTACCTGTAGGAGCCGGCTTGCCGGCGATTGCGATATCAATCAGCTTGCGCCTGAACAGCCCGCTAGCGCCGGCTCATGACGCTCTTGAGCCGTTTGGTCCAAGTGAAGTCCGTGGGCTGCAGTGTATCGTCGCCTTCTGCGACCCCATCGCGGTCTACTGCATAGGAAAAAATCCCGGCCTTGGGCCCCTGGCTTGGTGTCCAGGTGGCATAAGCATGGGCTGTGCTGCTTTCGAACGGTGTGCGTACATCGCCCCAGCGAGCGCCGCGCTCTTCATAGAACGAGAAGCCCACCAGAAACTTCGACGGCGCCAGGAAGCTCTGGAACATCCGGTCAAAGTGCCCTTGCACGCGGCTTGGGTTCTGGCCATAGGCCTGGAACAGCACATAGTCCAGCAGTGGCTCCAGCGCGCGCAGCAACTGTACATCGCCGAGTTCATTGGTGTCGTAGATGAACAGGCGGTCTTGCCCCAGCAGCTGGCGCAGCTCCCGTGAAATGCCCTCGGCTTGCTCGCGCTCACTGGCCGAGAGGGTATGTTCGATGTCGATATCCAGGCCATCGAGGCCCGGTGTGGATGCGAAAAAGCGCTGGTAGATGGCTGCTGCCGTCGCGCCGGGCCTGATCAGTTCATCGATGGCGACGGTGCGCACGACCTTGATCTGTTTGCGGTGCAGCGCGGGAATGATGTCTGACTGCAGCGCCTCCCAGTAGCGGGCGGGTTCATTGCCATCCGGGAACACGAAGGCGATATCCACCTCGTCGGGCAATTCGCCCATGCGGGCTGTGTTGCCAGGGTCGCCGGTGGCGATGTCGCGCCAGCAGCGGAAATAGCAGGCCATGATGCCAGGTGCGTTGCTCATGATTTCACTCAAAAGGTTGGTTGGTGTTGTGCGGCCTTCTTCGAGCTCGAAGGTGGGGCCGTAGTGGCCGGCCAACCCTACCCGCGGGGTGGGCATGCAGGGTACTGGTGCATCTGGCAGGTTGAAAAACGGCAGAGAAAAGCTTGCCTGTACCGGCCCTATCGCCGGCAAGCCGGCTCCTACAGGTACAGCGCAGGCCTGAAGCCTATGCAATCCCTGTAGGGGCCGGCCGGCGATAGGGCCAGAAGCCCAAAAAGAAAAAGCCCCGCCAGTTCGCACTGGCGGGGCTTATTCATTCAGCTAGCGGAATCAACCGTGATGAGGCTTGTGCTCGTCTTCGGTGGTTTCCAGGGCTGGGGCGGCCTCGGCGGCGGCCTGGGCAGCAGCGGCGGCTGCGGCTTCGGCTTCACGCTTGCGGCGGCGCACTTCACGCGGGTCGTTTGGCGCACGGCCGTTGGACAGCATGATGGTGGCAGGTTCCGCTTCGGCTGGAGCCTGCTCGGCGGCCACTGGCGCCTGCTCGGCTACCGGGGCTTCGACCACTTCGGCAGCGGCTTCGACCGGCTGGGCTTCAGCGACCGGGGCAGGCTGCTCGATGGCCGGGGCCTCGACGACAGGTTCCGCGACAACAACTGGCGCCTGCTCGATTTCACCGGCCTCGACGGCCGCGGCTTCGACCACAGGCTCTGCAGCCACTTCAATTACGGCAGCAGGCTGTTCGGCGACGGCTTCTTCGACCACTGGCTGTGGTGCGGCTTCAACCACTGGCTCGATGCTCGGCTCGACGGCGACCGGGGCTTCGACTGGCTGCTCGACCGCTGGCGCGATGGCGACGGTTTCGGCTTGCTCGACCGGCTGGGCGGCTTCGGCAGGTACTTGTGCCGGGGCTTCAACAGAGGCTTCTACCGGTGCTTCGGCAACCACGGCGCTGGCGCGTTCGGCCTGCTGGTTGGCCTGGGCTTCGGCTTCGCTGCTGATGTTGCTGGTGGCAACGGCGGCAGTGACGGCGATGCCGGCGGCCAGTTCGGCACCCAGCTCGGTGGCCTGGTGCTGCTGTGGCTGCTGCTCGTCGCCGGCTTCTTCGTCGCCGTCGATCAGCTCGCCATTGGCGTTGCGCTGACGTTCACGACGGTTGCTGCGACGACGCTGGCCACGGGAACGGCGGCGCGGGCGCTCGCCATCGGTGCCTTCCTGCTCGTCTTGCAGCAGCTCTTCGTTCGGCAGTTGCTCCTCGGCCAGCTCGGCGGCCTGTTCGGCAACCTGCTCGTCCGGGCGCGGCTGGCGCTCTTCACGTGGTGGGCGTGGTTGACGCTCTTCACGCGGGGCACGTTCTTCACGAGGAGCACGTTCTTCGCGTGGTGCACGCTCTTCACGAGGGGCGCGTTCTTCGCGTGGTGCACGTTCTTCGCGCGGTGCGCGCTCTTCACGTGGTGCACGTTCTTCGCGCGGTGCGCGTTCTTCGCGAGGGGCACGCTCTTCACGCGGCTGGCGCTCTTCGCGCTCGGCCGGGGTGGCGTCCAGCGGTTCGCGCAGTTCACGCACGCGCTCTTCGCGGTTGCCACGGCGGTCTTCACGCGGCTGGCGCGGAGCGCGCTCTTCGCGTGGGGCGCGTTCTTCACGCGGTGCACGTTCCTCGCGCGGTGCGCGCTCTTCACGTGGTGCGCGTTCTTCGCGAGGCTGACGCTCTTCGCGCGGTGCGCGCTCGGCACGCTCTTCGCGCGGCTTGCGTTCTTCGTCGCGGCGGCCGTTGCGGTTGCGGCTTTGCTGGCGGCCGTTGCGGCGTTCTTCGTTGCGCGCCGGGCGCTCGCTGGCCGGCTTCTCGGCCGGGGCAGGGGCGGCGGCGGGCTCTTCCTTGCCGGCGAACAGGCTGACCAGCGACTTCACCAGGCCCTTGAACAGGCTTGGCTCCGGTGCGGCTGGGGCAGGTGCGGCGGCTGCGGCAGGCTGCGGCTCTTCAACGGTGCTCGGCACCGGTGCGTTGGCGCGAGCCGGGGCGGTCTTCACCGCGGCTTCCTGGCGAACCAGGGTGCGGGTGGCGGTCGGCTGCGGCGCTTCTTCGGCTTCGGACGCGGCGATCTCGTAGCTGGACTGGTTGTTCAGCACTTCCGGGTTGTCATCGCGCAGGCGCTGGACTTCGAAGTGCGGGGTTTCCAGGTGATCGTTCGGCAGGATGATGATGCGCGCACGGGTACGCAGTTCGATCTTGGTGATCGAGTTGCGCTTTTCGTTGAGCAGGAAGGCGGCCACCGGGATCGGCACCTGGGCGCGTACCTCGGCGGTACGGTCCTTCAGGGCTTCTTCCTCGATCAGGCGCAGGATGGCCAGCGACAGCGACTCGACATCACGGATGATGCCGGTGCCCGAGCAGCGCGGGCAGACGATACCGCTGCTTTCGCCCAGCGATGGGCGCAGGCGCTGACGGGACATTTCCAGCAGGCCGAAGCGCGAAATGCGGCCAACCTGAACGCGGGCGCGGTCGGCTTCCAGGCATTCACGCACGCGCTCTTCGACAGCGCGCTGGTTCTTCGCCGGGGTCATGTCGATGAAGTCGATGACGATCAGGCCGCCGATGTCGCGCAGGCGCAGCTGGCGGGCGATCTCTTCGGCGGCTTCGAGGTTGGTCTGCAGGGCAGTTTCCTCGATGTCGCTGCCTTTGGTGGCGCGCGCCGAGTTGATGTCGATGGACACCAGGGCTTCGGTGGGGTCGATCACGATCGAGCCGCCGGACGGCAGGTCGACCACGCGCTGGAAGGCGGTTTCGATCTGGCTTTCGATCTGGAAGCGGTTGAACAGCGGCACGCTGTCTTCGTACAGCTTGACCTTGCTGGCGTACTGCGGCATCACCTGGCGGATGAAGGTCAGGGCTTCTTCTTGCGCATCGATGCTGTCGATCAGCACTTCGCCGATGTCCTGGCGCAGGTAGTCGCGGATGGCGCGGATGATGACGTTGCTTTCCTGGTAGATCAGGAACGGCGCGACGCGATCTTGCGAGGCCTCTTTGATGGCGGTCCACAGCTGCAGCAGGTAGTCGAGGTCCCACTGCATTTCTTCGCTGCTGCGGCCAAGGCCTGCAGTGCGCACGATCAGGCCCATGTCGCCCGGAACGGTCAGGCCGTTCAGCGCTTCACGCAGCTCGTTGCGCTCTTCGCCTTCGATGCGGCGGGAGATGCCGCCGGCACGCGGGTTGTTGGGCATCAGCACCAGGTAGCGGCCAGCCAGGCTGATGAAGGTGGTCAGGGCGGCGCCTTTGTTGCCGCGCTCTTCCTTCTCGACCTGGACGATGACTTCCTGGCCTTCGCTCAGGACTTCCTTGATGTTGACCCGGCCTTCTGGCGCTTTCTTGAAGTATTCGCGGGAGATTTCCTTCAGCGGCAGGAAGCCGTGACGGTCGGAGCCGAAGTCGACGAAGGCGGCTTCGAGGCTGGGCTCGATACGGGTGATCTTGCCCTTGTAGATGTTGGCCTTTTTCTGCTCGCGCGCGCCGGACTCGATGTCCAGGTCATAGAGGCGCTGGCCGTCGACCAGTGCTACACGCAACTCTTCGGGTTGAGTTGCGTTAATCAGCATTCTTTTCATGTTGTACCGTCGGTTTCCGGGCTGCCGGAAACGGCGTTCGGCACACACGACTTTTCGTGGTCGGTGCCTGGGTGCGCAAAGGGTGGCGAACCACCCCCGTGTCTGACGACGTTCGGCACCAGCCGGTTGCCCAGCCTGCCGTTGTCGCGACGACGCGTCCTGTATCGTGGTGCCCGTAAGGCCTGCCGAGTTCTTCGAACGTGATCCGAATCAACCGAGCGGGCCTGGTGCACTCAGTCAGGAGGAGGAATCAACCTGTCGGCCGTGGACGCCACGAGGGCGTCTGTTCAGGACCTTGTCCGCTCATTGCCCACTCAATCGGGGCGCTGGCCGGACGCGGTGCCACACGGTCCGAGGGCTGTGCATCTCCACCCTGCACGTATCCCTTGAAAATTCGGGTGCTGCCGCGCGCTGAATCCGCAACGGGTTGCATTTTTCGCCAGCCCATACCGGGCTGGCGCCATAACATGTCCAAGGCAGGTATTTCCGGGGCACTTCGCCCAAATGCGCGGAGACGACGGTGGCGGGCAGAGGTACGGCGAAAAGAAGCGGGTAAGCAGGTGAAACACCGCACTTGTCGTTTTTTTTCGGTCTTCTCTACACGGCGCTGGTGGCGGTTCCAGGCATTCATTAAACTGGCGAACGCTCCGTAGGACGGCCTCGCGTCCTCGGGATTGCGAAGGTCAGGGCCGGCGTAGAGCCTATAGCCGCTGGCCTGCCGCTTTTGGCGGCGTTCGCGACTATAGCAGTAATGATTAACTGCTTCAATTCCATAAAAAATTGTTATGATCCCGCCATGACGACCAATACCCCTCCGACTTCCGGCGTTCAGCTGATCGAAGTCGCGCCTGAGCTTGCCGGCCAGCGCATCGATAATTTCCTCATCACAGCCCTCAAGGGCGTGCCCAAGACCCTGGTCTACCGCATCCTGCGCAAGGGTGAAGTGCGGGTGAACAAGGGCCGGATCAAGCCCGAGTACAAGCTGCAGGCCGGCGACATCGTGCGGGTACCGCCGGTCCGCTTGCCGGAGCGCGACGAGCCGGCGCCGGTCGCCCAGGGGCTGCTGCAGCGCCTGGAGGCTGCGATCGTCTACGAGGACAAGGCGCTGATCGTGATGAACAAGCCGGCCGGCATCGCCGTGCACGGCGGCAGCGGCCTGAGCTTTGGGGTGATCGAGGCGCTGCGTCAGTTGCGCCCGGACGCCAAGGAACTGGAGCTGGTGCACCGCCTGGACCGTGACACTTCCGGCCTGTTGATGATCGCCAAGAAGCGCAGCATGCTGCGCCATCTGCATGCCGCCCTGCGCGGCGACGGTGTCGACAAGCGCTACATGGCACTGGTGCGCGGCCACTGGCCGACCTCGAAGAAGCAAGTCAACGCGCCGCTGCAAAAGAGCAACCTGCGCTCCGGCGAGCGCATGGTCGAGGTCAACGACGAAGGCAAGGAAGCGCTGACGATGTTCCGCGTGCTGCGCCGCTTCGGCGAGTACGCCACCATGGTCGAGGCGCGCCCGATCACTGGCCGCACCCACCAGATCCGCGTGCACACCTTGCATGCCGGGCACATGATTGCCGGCGACAGCAAGTACGGTGACGAAGACTTCACCCGCGAGATCCGCGACCTGGGTGGCAAACGCCTGTTCCTGCACGCCTACCAGCTGACCGTGCCGCTGCCCGATGGCGGCGAGCTCAAGCTGGAGGCGCCGGTGGATGACATGTGGGCCGGCACCATCAAGCGGCTGGCAGCCGAGCCATGAATAAAAGCTACGACCTGCTGATCTTCGATTGGGATGGCACCCTGGCCGACTCCATCGGCCGCATCGTCGAGGCGATGAACGAAGCCGCTGCGCGCTTCGGCGAGGCGCCAAGTGGCGACGAGGCGATCAAGGGCATCATCGGCCTGGCTTTGGGTGAGGCGATCTCGACGCTGTACCCGCAACTGAGTGCGGAGCAGGTGGAGGTCTTCCGCCAGCATTACGCCGATGTGTACATGGCCCTGGACCAGCAGCCGTCGCCGTTGTTCGAAGGCGTGGTGGAGTCGCTGGAAGCCTTCCGTGGCGAGGGCTATCGTCTGGCGGTGGCCACCGGCAAGGCCCGTCGCGGGCTGGACCGGGTGCTCAAGGCCAACGGATGGGAAGGTTACTTCGACATTACCCGCGCCGCCGACGAGACCCGCGGCAAGCCGCACCCGCTGATGCTCGAGCAGATCCTCGCCCACTGCCAGGTCGAACCCGGCCGGGCGCTGATGGTCGGAGATTCTGCGTTCGACTTGCAGATGGCCAGCAATGCCGGCATGCATTCGGTGGCGGTGGGTTACGGCGCGATGCCGCTGCAGGCGCTGGCCGAGTTTGGCCCGCAGGTGTGCATCAGTCATTTTTCCCAGTTGCGCGAGTGGCTGGCGGGCCCTGCAGCATTCATTTCCAAGGTAGGTGAGCATGGTTGACGAGTGGAAGGCACCGGAGAACGAAACCGAGGCGCAGCGCATCGAGCGTGAAGATCGCGAGCTGCGCGCGGCTATTCGTGAAGAAGACGAGCGGGTGGAGCGCAAGAGCTGGAAGATGCTCGAGAAGACCATGCTCGCCAACGTGCAGGAGCAGCGGCGCTCGCGGCGCTGGGGGATCTTCTTCAAGCTGCTGACCTTCGTCTACCTGTTCGGCATGCTGGCGCTGTTCACGCCGTTGATGGACATGGACAAGGCGGCATCGCGCAGTGGCAGCCATACCGCGCTGATCGAGGTGCGCGGAGTGATTGCCGACCAAGAGGCTGCCAGTGCCGACAATATCGTCAAGAGCCTGCGCGAGGCCTTCAAGGACCCGAACACCAAGGCCGTGGTGCTGCGCATCAACAGCCCGGGCGGCAGCCCGGTGCAGGCGGGCTATGTGTATGACGAGATCCGCCGCCTGCGCGCGGAGCATCCAGCGATCAAGCTGTACGCGGTGATCTCTGATCTGGGGGCGTCTGGCGCCTACTACATCGCCAGCGCCGCCGACGAGATCTATGCCGACAAGGCCAGCCTGGTGGGTTCCATTGGTGTGACCGCAGCGGGCTACGGCTTCGTTGGCGCCATGGACAAGCTGGGCGTGGAGCGCCGCGCCTACACCTCGGGCGAGCACAAGGCCTTCCTCGACCCGTTCTCGCCGCAAAAGCCTGACGAAACCGCCTTCTGGCAGAGCGTGCTGGACACCACCCACAAGCAGTTCATCGCCATGGTCAAGCAGGGGCGGGGAGAGCGCTTGAAAGACAAGGATCACCCGGAGCTGTTCAGCGGGCTGATCTGGTCGGGCGAGCAGGCTAAGGCGTTGGGCCTGGTGGATGGCCTGGGCAGTGCCAGCTATGTGGCGCGGGAGATTGTCGGCGAGAAGGATCTGGTGGACTTCACTGTGCAGGAGTCGCCGTTTGACCGCTTCTCCAAGCGTATCGGTGCCAGTGTGGCCGAGCGCCTGGCGCTGTACATGGGCATGCAAGGGCCTTCGCTGCGCTGACGGGCCCTATCGCCGGCAAGCCGGCTCCTACAGGGTGCGCGCAGCCTTGCAGGCTTGTGCTGCCTCTGTAGGAGCCGGCTTGCCGGCGATGAGGCCGCTACAGGCGGTGCAAAACTTAAGGCACCTGCACCCCTTCCTGATGCAGCATATCCACCAGGCGGATCAGCGGCAGCCCGATCAGGCTGGTGACATCGCAGCCTTGGGTGCTCTTGAACAGGCTCACCCCCAATCCTTCTGCCTTGAAGCTCCCGGCGCAGTCCAGCGGTTGCTCGGCGGCCACATAGCGCTCCACCTGTTCGCGGGTCAGTTCGCGCATGGTCACGGTAAACGGCACGCAATCTACCTGGCACTGCCCGCTGCTGCTATTGAGTAGCGCAAGGCCGGTGAGGAAGGTTACCTGCTGCCCGCTGCTCTCCAGCAATTGTTCGCAGGCGCGCTCGAAGGTGTGCGGCTTGCCGAGTATCTGTTCGCCCAGTACCGCTACCTGGTCGGAGCCGATGATCAGGTGGCCTGGGTGGCTGGCGGCCAGTGCCTCGGCCTTGGCCCTCGCCAGGCGGCGCACCAGCTCGACGGCAGGCTCGTTTTCAAGGCGGCGCTCGTCTAGGTCGGGGCTTGCCCAGGTGAAGGGCAGGCGCAGGCGGGTGAGCAGTTCGCGCCGGTAAGGGGAGCTGGAAGCCAGTAACAGGGGAAGCATGGTAGACTCCTGATCGAATACCCCGAATCCTAACATGCGTGATGCGCCGAATTTCCCTTTGACAGGGAGGGGGTGCATCCCTAGAATGCTGCGCCTATGTTGAATGACCCGATTCCACCTCACGTTGACCCGCGCAAATTGGCTGATCGTGGCGTAACCCTTAACGGTTCGCTGCAACTCGCTGATTTGGAAAGACTCTGCGACCCGCTTTCCGACAATGTCGGTACGGTGCAGGCGAAGTTCGATTTTGAACGAGACGAACAGCACACTGTGGTTATCCACAGCGAGCTGGATGTCGAAGTCAAGATGGTTTGCCAGCGTTGTCTTGAGCTGGTCACCCTTCCAATCCACAGCGAATGTACTTACGCGGTGGTGAAGGAGGGTGCGAATACCCAGTCGTTGCCGAAAGGCTATGACGTGCTGGAACTGGGCGAAGATCCTTTGGATCTGCAGGCGCTGATCGAGGAAGAGCTGTTGCTCGCCCTGCCGATCGTACCTGCTCATCATCCGGAAGAATGCCAGCAGCCGGCGGGCGCAGATGAGCCCGAGCCGAGCAAGGACGAGGTATCGCGGTCCAACCCGTTCAGTGTTTTGGCGCAGTTAAAGCGTGACCCAAACGTTTAGGAGTTAATCAATTATGGCTGTTCAGCAGAACAAAAAATCCCGCTCTGCCCGTGACATGCGCCGTTCGCACGACGCCCTGTCCGAAAACGCACTGTCGGTCGAAAAGACCACCGGTGAAGTACACCTGCGCCACCACGTATCGCCAGAAGGCGTATACCGTGGTCGCAAAGTGATCGACAAGGGCGCCGACGAGTAATCCTTGTCCGCTCAGATCATCGCGATCGACGCAATGGGCGGGGACTTCGGTCCCCGCAACATTGTCCAGGCTAGCATTGCCTGCCTTTCGGCTACTCCCTCGCTGCACCTGACCCTCGTCGGTCAACCCTCCCTCCTAGAAGATCTTGTCGGCGGCCTTGCGGCTGCGGATCGCGCGCGCCTGCAAATTGTTGCGGCCAGCGAGGTGGTGGGCATGGACGAGCGTCCGTCGCAGGCGTTGCGCGGCAAGCCCGATTCGTCGATGCGCGTCGCCCTCGAACTGGTGCGCGATGGCAAGGCTCAGGCCTGCGTCAGTGCCGGCAATACCGGCGCGCTGATGGCGCTGTCGCGTTTCGTGCTGAAAACCTTGCCTGGCATCGATCGCCCGGCCATGGTGGCGGCGATTCCGACCCAGGCCGGCTATTGCCAGTTGCTCGACCTGGGCGCCAACGTCGACTGCAGCGCCGAAAACCTCTACCAGTTCGCTGTGATGGGTTCGGTGGCGGCGCAGGCGCTGGGCATTCATCGCCCGCGGGTGGCCCTGCTGAACATCGGCACCGAAGACATCAAGGGTAACCAGCAGGTCAAGCTGGCGGCGACGCTGCTGCAGAACGCCCGCGGCCTCAATTACATCGGCTTCGTCGAGGGTGACGGGCTGTATCGGGGCGAGGCGGATGTGGTGGTGTGCGACGGTTTCGTCGGCAATATCCTGCTCAAGTCCAGCGAAGGCCTGGCCACCATGATCGGTGCGCGCATAGAAAAGCTGTTCAAGGGCGGCGCCTTGTCGCGGGTGGCGGGGGTCATGGCCATGCCGTTGCTCAAGCGGCTGCAGGCCGACCTTGCGCCGGCGCGGCATAATGGTGCGAGTTTTCTCGGGCTGCAGGGCATCGTCATCAAGAGCCATGGCTCGGCGGGCGTGCAGGGGTTCCAGAGCGCGATTCAGCGTGCGCTGATCGAAATCCAGGAGAACCTGCCGCAGCGTCTGCATGGGCGGCTTGAGGATCTGTTGCCTTGAGCCCGGCGCTGGCTTCATCGCCGGCAAGCCGGCTCCTACAGGTTGTGGGCCCTGACAGGAATTTGGGCATACCGCCCACGAAGTGCTTAAATGTGACCGCTTGGTCTGCGTCTCCATCCAAGTGTTCAGATTGCGCGCCCGGCCCAAGGCCTGGCGCACCCTATCCGACGACAAGATCATAAGGGCTTGTTCAATGTCTGCATCCCTCGCATTCGTCTTTCCCGGCCAAGGTTCCCAGTCGCTGGGCATGCTCGCCGAACTCGGCGCCGAAAAGCCGGTGATCGTCGAGACCTTCAAGGAAGCTTCCGAGGCCCTGGGCTACGACCTGTGGAAACTGGTCCAGGAAGGCCCAGAAGAACAACTCAACCAAACCGACAAGACCCAGCCGGCAATCCTCACCGCCTCGATCGCCCTGTGGCGCTTGTGGCTGGAAGAGGGCGGCGCGCAGCCGGCCTTCGTTTCCGGCCACAGCCTGGGTGAATACAGCGCGCTGGTCGCAGCTGGCAGCCTGTCGCTCAAGGACGCCGTGCGCCTGGTCGAGCGCCGTGGCCAGTTGATGCAGGAAGCGGTGCCGGCCGGCCATGGTGCCATGGCTGCCATCCTCGGCCTGGACGACGCCGTGGTGGTCGAGATCTGCGCTGAAGCTGCCGAAGACGAGGTGGTCAGCGCGGTCAACTTCAACTCCCCAGGCCAGGTGGTCATCGCCGGCAACAAGGCCGCGGTAGACCGCGCCATGGAGCTGTGCAAGGCCAAGGGCGCCAAGCGTGCCCTGCCGCTGGCGGTCAGCGTGCCGTCGCACTGCGCCCTGATGAAGCCTGCGGCCGAACGTTTTGCCGAGTTCGTCAACGCCATCGAGTGGAAGGCCCCGCAAATTCCAGTGGTGCAGAACGTCAGCGCCGCCATCGCCGCCGACCTCGACGCCCTCAAGCAGGACCTGCTGGCGCAGTTGTACCAGCCGGTACGCTGGGTCGAGTGCGTGCAGGCCCTGGCCGCGCGCGGCGCGGTCAACCTGGTCGAGTGCGGCCCGGGCAAGGTCCTGGCTGGCCTGAACAAGCGTTGCGCCGACGGCGTGACCACTTACAACCTCAACACCCCCGACGCCGTCGCCGCCACCCGTGCGGCGCTGGCCTGAATCTGGAGACGCTTGCATGAGCCTGCAAGGTAAAGTTGCACTGGTGACCGGCGCCAGCCGTGGTATCGGCCAAGCCATCGCCCTCGAGCTGGGCCGCCAGGGCGCCATCGTGATCGGTACCGCCACCTCGGCCTCCGGCGCCGAGCGCATCGCCGCCACCCTGAAAGAGCACGGCATTGCCGGCACCGGCATGGAGCTGAACGTGACCAGCGCCGAGTCCGTCGAGGCAGTACTGGGCGCCATCGGCGAGCAGTTCGGCGCACCGGCCATTCTGGTCAACAACGCCGGTATCACCCGCGACAACCTCATGCTGCGCATGAAGGACGACGAGTGGTTCGACGTGATCGACACCAACCTGAACAGCCTCTACCGTCTGTCCAAGGGCGTGCTGCGTGGCATGACCAAGGCCCGTTGGGGTCGTATCATCAGCATCGGTTCGGTCGTCGGTGCCATGGGCAACGCCGGCCAGGCCAACTACGCCGCCGCCAAGGCAGGCCTGGAAGGCTTCAGCCGCGCCCTGGCGCGTGAGGTGGGTTCGCGTGGCATCACCGTCAACTCGGTGACCCCGGGCTTCATCGATACCGACATGACCCGCGAGCTGCCAGAAGCGCAGCGTGAAGCCCTGCAGACCCAGATTCCGCTGGGCCGCCTGGGCCAGGCCGACGAGATCGCCAAGGTGGTTTCGTTCCTGGCATCCGACGGTGCAGCCTACGTGACTGGCGCCACCGTGCCGGTCAACGGCGGGATGTACATGTAAAAACCGCAACGCGATGTGACGGATTGCTTCAAAAAACAGTCATACTGCGAGCCTAAAATCCGTTATAAAGCTGCAACCAGATTCCAGGCAGTGGGCTAGGTGACCCGGCCGAAGGCGTGTTCCGCTTGAAAAGCAGGCGTCTTCCTATAAACTTGGTCACCGGCCAGCTGCCTGACATATGTCCATTAGGAGTGAAAACTAGGTATGAGCACCATCGAAGAACGCGTCAAGAAAATCGTCGCCGAGCAACTGGGCGTCAAGGAAGAAGAAGTGACTGCTGAGAAGTCCTTCGTCGACGACCTGGGTGCCGATTCGCTTGACACCGTTGAGCTGGTGATGGCTCTGGAAGAGGAATTCGAGACCGAAATCCCTGACGAAGAAGCCGAGAAGATCACTACCGTTCAAGCTGCCATCGACTACGTCAAAAACCACCAGGCTTAAGACGTTTCAGTCGACGCTTCTTGTCGGGGAAAACCGCACTGCCTTTGCCGGCGTGCGGTTTTTTCTTTGCAAGGACCGGGGTTTGCTGCCATTCCATTCGCCATGGCAAGTGCACTGGCAAGAAACTCTGTTATCAGGAAAGAGGAGAGTACTGTGTCGCGTAGACGCGTCGTGGTCACCGGTATGGGTATGCTGTCGCCACTGGGTACCGATGTGCCCAGCACCTGGCAGGGCATTCTGGCTGGCCGCAGTGGCATTGGTCCTATCGAGCATACGGACCTGTCTGCCTACTCCACCCGTTTTGGCGGCTCGGTGAAAGGCTTCGAGGTCGGGCAGTATCTCGACCAGAAAGAGGCCCGCAAGCTGGACCTGTTCATTCAGTACGGTCTGGCGGCCGGTTTTCAGGCGGTGCGTAACGCCGGCCTGGAAGTCACCGACGCCAACCGCGAGCGCATCGGCGTGGCCATGGGCTCGGGTATCGGTGGCCTCACCAACATTGAAGAAACCAGCAAGATCCTGCACGAGAAGGGGCCGCGCCGTATTTCGCCGTTCTTCGTGCCGGGCTCGATCATCAACATGATCTCGGGTTTCCTGTCGATCCACCTGGGCGTGCAAGGGCCGAACTACGCCATTGCCACCGCCTGCACCACCGGCACCCACTGCATCGGCATGGCCGCGCGCAACATCGCCTACGGTGAAGCCGACGTGATGATCGCCGGCGGCGCCGAAATGGCCGCCTGTGGCCTGGGCATGGGCGGCTTTGGCGCCTCGCGTGCGCTGTCCACCCGCAACGACGAGCCGACCCGGGCCAGCCGCCCGTGGGACAAAGGCCGCGATGGCTTCGTGCTGTCTGACGGTGCCGGCGCGCTGGTGCTCGAAGAGCTCGAGCACGCCCAGGCCCGTGGTGCGACCATCTATGCCGAGCTGGTCGGTTTTGGCATGAGTGGTGATGCCTACCACATGACCTCGCCACCGGACACCGGTGAAGGCGCCGCCCGCTGCATGGCCAATGCCCTGCGCGATGCCGGCATCCAGCCTGAGCAGGTCAACTACATCAACGCCCACGGCACCTCGACGCCTGCCGGCGATGTGGCGGAAGTGGCGGCGATCAAGCGGGTGTTCGGCGAGCATGCCTACAAACTGGCGGTGAGCTCGACCAAATCGATGACCGGCCACCTGCTGGGCGCCGCCGGTGCGGTAGAGGCGATTTTCAGCGTGCTGGCGATCAACAGCCAGATGGCGCCGCCGACCATCAACCTCGACGAGCCCGATGAAGGCTGCGACCTGGACTTCGTCGCGCATGAAGCCCGCAGCATGCCGATCGATGTGGTGCTGTCCAACTCCTTCGGCTTTGGCGGAACCAACGGTTCGCTGGTGTTCCGCCGGTTCGCCGGCTGATGCACAGCTGGGTCGATGGCCAGCCGGCCTCTGCACTCAACCTGCAGAACCGCGGCCTGGCCTATGGCGATGGCCTGTTCGAGACCATCGCCGTGCGCGGCGGCAGGCCCAGCCTGCTGGCGCTGCACCTCGAGCGCCTGGCGCTGGGTTGCCAGCGCTTGGGGCTCGAAGCCGACATCACCCTGGTCGAGGATGAGCTGCACCGCTACGCCAGCCAGCTGGGGGAGGGGGTTGCCAAGCTGATCCTCACCCGCGGCGACAGCCTGCGTGGCTACGCGCCGGCAGCCGGTGTGCCGGCCCGGCGCATTCTGCAGGGCAGCCCCTTGCCCGCCTACCCTCAGGCAAATGCCGAAACCGGCATCCGCCTGTTCCCTTGCCAGACCCGTCTTGCCCAGCAGCCACTGCTGGCTGGCCTCAAGCACCTCAACCGCCTGGAACAGGTACTGGCCCGCGCCGAATGGCAGGACAGCGCTTGCGCTGAAGGCCTGATGCGCGATACCGACGGCCGGCTGATCGAGGGCGTGTACAGCAACCTGTTCCTGGTGCGTGATGGCGTGCTGCTGACCGCCGACCTGAGCCGTTGCGGCGTGGCCGGGGTGATGCGCGCTGCGCTGCTGCAACAGGCGCCGCTGCTGGGCATTGGCGTGCAGGTGCGCGACCTGGTGCTCGAAGACCTGCAGCAGGCCGACGAAGTGTTCGTCTGCAACAGCGTCTATGGCATTTGGCCGGTGCGCGAATTCGGCGCGCTTGACTGGCCGGCGGGGCCGCTCACCCTTAAACTGCAGGCCGTTGCCCGTACGTTACTGGATACCTGAATTCGTGAGACGCAAATTCCTGCTGCTGCTGGAAATGGGTTTGATCCTGGCCGGCCTGGCACTGGGCTGGTCTGCCTGGAAGATCAACTCGGTCCTGGAGCAGCCTCTGCAAGTGGCGCAGGAGCGCCTGATCGAAGTGCCCAGCGGCACCACGCCCAACCGCATGTTCTACCGCATGCAGGGTGAAGGGCTGCTGGACGATGCCGTCTGGCTGCGCCTGTACTGGCGCTTCAACATGGCCGGCACTGCACTGCATACCGGCGAATACCGCCTGACCCCCGGCATGACCGTGGGCCAGTTGTTCGATGCCTGGCAGCGCGGCGATGTGGTGCAGTACAACCTCACCTTGGTCGAGGGCTGGAACTTCCGCCAGGTGCGCGCCGCCGTAGCCAAGCACGAGAAAATTCGCCATACCCTCGACGGTCTGTCCGACAGCGAAGTGATGGACAAGCTCGGCCACACCGGCGTATTCCCCGAAGGCCGCTTCTTCCCTGATACCTACCGTTTCGTGCGCGGCATGAGCGACGTCGAGCTGCTGCAGCAGGCCTACATGCGCCTTGAAGAGGTGCTGGCCAAGGAGTGGGCTGCGCGTAGCGAAGGCTTGCCCTACCGTGACCCGTACCAGGCGCTGATCATGGCCTCGCTGGTCGAGAAGGAAACCGGCATTCCCCAGGAACGCGGGCAGATCGCCGGCGTATTCGTGCGCCGCCTGCGCCTGGGCATGATGCTGCAGACCGACCCCACCGTGATCTACGGCATGGGCGAGCGCTATAACGGGCGCATCACCCGTGCCGACCTGCGTGAGCCGACGCCTTACAACACCTACACCATGACCGGCCTGCCGCCCACGCCGATCGCCATGGTCGGCCGCGAGGCGATCCACGCAGCCCTCAACCCCAGCGACGGCTCGAGCCTTTACTTTGTTGCCCGCGGCGATGGCAGCCATGTGTTCTCCGACGATCTGGACGACCACAACAGCGCGGTGCGCGAGTTCCAGCTCAAGCGCCGGGCGGATTACCGCTCAAGCCCCGCGCCGCAGGCGCAGCCTGGGGCAGGGGATGCGCCGGCCAGCGAGCCGGCCCCAGCCAACGCAGCACCCGCTCCGGCCGATACGCCGGCCACCGAACAACAGTAAGGAACGCCTGTGACCGGCTTGTTTATCACCCTCGAAGGCCCCGAAGGCGCGGGCAAGAGCACCAACCGCGAGTACCTGGCCGAGCGTCTGCGTGAGCAGGGCATCGATGTGGTCATGACCCGCGAGCCCGGCGGTACCCCGCTGGCCGAGCGCATTCGCGAGCTGCTGCTGGCCCCCAGCGACGAAACCATGGCCGCCGACACCGAGCTGCTGCTGATGTTCGCCGCCCGTGCCCAGCACCTGGCCGAGGTGATCCGCCCGGCGCTGGCCCGTGGCGCAGTGGTGCTGTGTGACCGCTTCACCGATGCCACTTACGCCTACCAGGGCGGTGGCCGCGGGCTGTCGGTCGAGCGTATTGCAACGCTCGAAACCTTCGTCCAGGGTGCGCTGCGCCCGGACCTGACGCTGGTCTTCGACCTGCCGGTGGAAGTGGGCCTGGCCCGCGCCGCCGCCCGCGGCCGCCTGGACCGCTTCGAGCAGGAAGGCCAAGGCTTCTTCGAGGCCGTACGCCAGGCTTACCTGCAGCGCGCGGCGCAGCACCCGCAGCGTTACAGCCTGCTGGATGCCGCGCAGTCGCTGGAGGCGGTGCAGCGTTCCATTGACGCGCTGCTGCCGGGTATCCTGGAGCGTTGCCGTGGCTGAGGCCTACCCCTGGCAACAGGCGCTCTGGCAGCAATTGGCCGGGCGCAGCCAGCACGCCCACGCCTACCTGCTGCACGGTCCGCAGGGCATCGGCAAGCGCGCCCTGGCCGAGCGTCTGATGGCGCGTTTGCTGTGCCAGCAACCCCAGGGCCTCGACGCCTGTGGCCAGTGCAAGGGGTGCCTGCTGCTCAAGGCCGGCAGCCACCCGGACAACTTCATCCTCGAGCCTGAAGAAGCCGACAAGCCGATCAAGATCGACCAGGTGCGCGAACTGGTCTCGTTCATTGTGCAGACGGCCCAGCAGGGCGGGCGCAAGGTGGTGTTGATCGAGCCGGTGGAGGCGATGAACATCAACGCGTCCAACGCTTTGCTCAAAAGCCTTGAGGAGCCTTCGGGCGACACCGTTTTGTTGCTGGTCAGCCACCAGCCCAGCCGTTTGCTGCCGACCATCAAGAGCCGTTGCCAGCAAGTTGCCTGCCCACAGCCCAGCGAAGCCCAGAGCCGCGCCTGGCTGGCCGGCGCATTGCCCGAGAGCAGTGACGAGGAACGCGAGGAGCTGCTGACTTTGGCCGCCGGCTCGCCACTGATGGCAGTCAACTTGCAAGCCCAGGGCGTGCGCGAACAGCGGGCGCTGGTGACCGACGGGGTGAAGAAGTTGCTCAAGCAGCAGCAATCGCCCAGCCAGTTGGCCGAAGCCTGGAAGGACGTGCCGTTGTTGTTGCTGTTCGACTGGTTCTGCGACTGGTCTCACCTGGTGCTGCGCTACCAGTTGACCCAGGATGAGGACGGGCTGGGCTTGGCTGACATGCGCAAGGTGCTGCAGTACCTGGCGCAAAAGAGCCGCCCGGCCAAGGTGCTGGAAATCCAGGCGTGGGTGCTTGAACAGCGCCAGAAGGTACTTGGCAAGGCCAACCTCAACCGTGTATTGCTGCTCGAAGCCATGCTCGCCCATTGGGTGCAGTTGCCGGGCCAGCGCTGATTTTCACCGTTACTTCATATGTGCCGTATTCCCATGCTCGTAGATTCCCATTGCCACCTCGACCGTCTTGATCTTACTGCCCACCAGGGCTCCCTCGATGCCGCCCTGCAGGCAGCCCGGGAGCGGGGCGTGGGGCATTTTCTGTGCATCGGCGTCAGCGCCGAGAACGCCGGTGCGGTCAAGGCGCTCAGCGAGCAGTACAGCGATGTGGATTGCTCGGTAGGGGTGCACCCGCTGGACCTGGCGCCAGGGGAAACCCCGGCACTGGACTGGCTGCTGCGCGAACTTGCGCACCCGCATGTGGTGGCCATCGGTGAAACCGGGCTGGACTACCACTACGAGCCTGAGGCGGCCGAGTTGCAGCAGGCGTCCTTCCGTTTGCATCTGGAGGCTTCGCGGCAGACTGGCAAGCCGGTGATCGTGCATACCCGCGGGGCGCGGGCCGATACCCTGGCGCTGTTGCGTGAGGTCAGCTTGCCGCAGGCCGGTGTGTTGCACTGTTTCACCGAGGACTGGGAGATGGCTCGGGCGGCGCTGGACTTGGGTTATTACATCTCGCTTTCGGGGATCGTCACCTTCCGTAATGTCGATGCCTTGCGCGAGGTGGCCCGGCAGGTGCCGGTTGACCGGTTGCTGGTGGAGACGGACTCGCCTTACCTGGCGCCGATTCCGCATCGCGGGAAGCCGAACTTGCCGCAGTATGTGCGGGAGGTGGCGGAGTATGTGGCTTCGTTGCGCGGGGCTAGTTATGAGCAACTGGCTGAGCAGACGACGGCGAACTTCAAGCGGTTGTTCCCGTTGGCTCGGGTTGGGTGATTAGCCTTTGGGTTGGTTGGTTGGTTGGTTGGTTGGTTGGTTTTGTCGTGGTTGGTTTTGAAAGTTGTAGGCGCATTCATTATTTATAGTGACGCTTATTCACCTTTCCGCCCTTACGGCGGCTCACTTTTTGAAGCATCAAAAAGTAAGCAAAAAATGCTCGCTCCATTCATCCGGCCCCTGCGCTACGCTCCGGGGTACCCTCACTCCGGGCTTGCTCCGGGGGTACGCGCCGACGGGCCGTCCCTGGCCCGATCGGCGCTCGACCGGCATCCATGCCGGTCGCCCCCCTACG
>NZ_JBJDNC010000031.1:0-83537 GCF_044900265.1 Pseudomonas sp. NPDC089406
GCGCCAGCTTTTAGAAATTGAGCAAGACAGTTGCTCCCACAGGGATTGCATAAGCTTCAGGCCAGTGCCGTACCTGTAGGAGCCGGCTTGCCGGCGATAGGGCCTGCACAGGCTAAAGCTGGCACCGGCTGCGTCAGTGATCGCCGGCAAGCCGGCTCCTACAGGGATCGCACCAGCTTTTAGATATTGAGCAAGACAGTTGCTCCCACAGAGATTGCGGTTATGCCCACCGGCCGCTATGGGTCGAGAGCAGTCCTTCGTAACGGCCAGCTGATGCCCTCCATAGTCGTTGCGGCGGTCATCCAAGCCAGTCGGGAGTACAATGCACCATCGACCACAAGGGCACGAACCCGGGTTGCGGGATCAACATGCTGCGTTTGTGCAGCATCACGATGCTCGTAACGGTGAGGTACTCATGGCACAGCAATCTCTCCCACCGAAGGTAACGTCAAGCGATCATCCGGATGAGTGGCAGGCGCTCACTGATGCGGCCTACGGCCCCACGCGTAATCTGCCTGTCGACGACATACAGTTCGAAGGGCGTTTGCAAGAGCGCCTGCTAGGCACGCTTGGGCTCACACGCATTGCGTCTACGCCGATTCACTACCGACGCGATAAAGAGTCGACTTGCACCGAGAACTTTTTCATTTCTCTCACGCTCTGCAAAGAGGCCCACGTCGAGCAACTGGATCGCGTATCAACTCAATACCACGGTGACATAGTGCTGTATGACGGTGCGCTGCCCTATGCCTGCTCCTTCCCGCAGGGCGATGACCAGGTTGTATTGTCTGTGCCGCGGGCGCTTTTGCTGCAGCACATAGGGGCAGCGGGGCAAATGGTAGGCCTCACCCTGCCTGGTTCCAATCCGCTGGCATCCATTGCTGGCAGCATGATGCAACAGGCTGTGGATGCTGGGCCGTTACCTGTAGGCGCGGCACACAAGCTGGCCGACTCAATGCTGGGTGTGCTCGCAAATGCCTTTGAGCTTTCTTTTACCAGCAACCTGGATAGCAGTCGCCGTGATAGCCAGTTGAGCCGAATCAAACAGCTGATCTTGGCCAACCTGGGGGATCATCAGTTGTCTTTGGAAGGCGTTTCTCAAAGCGCGCATATGTCCGCGCGAACCGTCAGCCGCCTGTTCGCCGCGCAGGGCACTACGTTCGCACGCTGGCTGTGGCAACAGCGCTTGAGTGCCTGCCATCAGGCACTGATTCGAGGGGCACATCGAAGCGTCACCGAAGTTGCCTTGACGTTCGGGTTTTCCAACCCGGCCCACTTCAGCCGTGCATTTCGCCAGGCTTATGGCGTGGCACCCAGTGAGCTTATGCCTGGCCGAGCGAGATAGGCTGGACGAGCAAAGCGCTTGGCCGTTTCGGTCAAGCAGCCCCCCAGGGTTCGGCCGACCATGACCACCATTGTTTTATAAATGGGGTCAGAAACATGCAGGCATTAGTGTTGCGCCAGGCCGGCGAGCAGCCGCACATGGTCATTGAAGAACGACCGCAACCTGGCGTTCAGGTGGGCCATTCGCTTGTGCGTATGCATGCGGCAACGGTCAACCCGCTTTCCAACTGGATTCGCAAAGGCATCCTCAGTGACGGCATTGATCTGCCGCTGGTACTGAGCAATGACGGCGTTGGCTTCATCGAACAAAGCGAAGTGTACGGTGAAGGAACGCCGGTGCTTGTCTATGGCGGTGGCCAGTTGGGCATTAGCCAGGACGGCTTGCAGCAGCAATGGGTGTCGGTTGAGAACCATAGGCTGGTTGCGGTTCAGCAGGGTGTTGAGCTCGACGCGGCCGCCGCGCTAGCGATCAACTACGTCACAGCCCATCAGGCGTTGCATCGGGTGGGCGCGGTCAAGGCCGGCCAGACGGTGCTGATTTCTGGAGCATCGGGTTCGGTTGGGCATGCACTGATCCAGCTCTGTGTAGCCACTGGGGCACACCCGATCGGCGTTGTCTCCAGCGCCGAGAAAGCCCGGCAGGTGCTGGACAGCGGAGCAACCGCTGTCGTTGACCTTTCAAAGCAATCAGTTTGCGACGCGGTTGCCGAGATAACTGGCGGGGCCGGGGTCGATTGGGCTTTCGACGTGGTGGGTGGTCCTGGGCTCAGAGACCTTGCGCTGGCGCTGTGTCAACGCGGCAGTGTCGTCTGTATCGGATTTTCTGGGGCGACCCAGGGCACATTGGATGTCGCTGACCTGGTGATCCAGGAAAAGCGCGTATTGGGGTACGACGCTCACCTAGAGTCCGACAGCGATGTTCAACAGGTTCTGAGCCATCTCATGACATTGGCTGGCGCCGGTGCCATTGCCCCTCGAATCGACAGTCGCTTCTCCATGCCTGACCACGCCCAGGCCTACGCAAGGCTTGAGTCGAGGAAGGCCACGGGCACGATCCTGATCGATCTGAACTGACAACACTGGAACATTGATGCCATGAACAACAGCAATACGCTGCGTTTGCTCTTCCCCCAATGGCAGGGCGGCAACAACCCGCCCTATCACTTTGGCGCTCAATTGCTGGCTTGGCTGGCGCCCCAGGCACAAGGGCCTGTAGAGGAGGTGCCGGTTGCGCTCCCAGGGGCAGATCCTTTGCCTTTGGAGGCCGGTATTCGAGGCCGCACCGCGCTGCTCGAGCAGCTGTACGCGGCCAGGCAGATCATTGACCGACACCAGCCTGATCGTCTGGTGGTTCTTGGTGGTGATTGCCTCGTCGACTTGGCACCGTTCGCTTACTTGAACGAGCGATACGCAGGGGATCTGGCGGTCTTGTGGGTGGATGCCCACCCCGACATCCTGACGCCAGAGCAATTCTCCAACGCCCACGCCATGGTGTTGGGCAACTTGCTAGGTGAAGGGGATGTTCAGTTTGCCGGGGTTGTAGCTCGGCCGCTCAAACCCTCCCAAGTGATGTACGCCGGCGTGCACAGCCTGATGCCCTGGGAGGCCGAGACCATTGATCGCTTAGGTATCAAACTGGCCGGCCCAGATGAGCTCGCAAACAGCAGCGCTAAAGTGCTCGACTGGTTTTCGAGTACCGGCGCGAAGCATTTGGCGATTCACCTGGACCTGGACGTCCTGGAGCCTTCGTCGATGCGTTCAGTGCTGTTCGCCAACCCCCAAGACCCACCGGGCGCCTATGAAGGGGTAGCGCAGGGCAAGATGCAAATTCCTCAAGTATTGAAGCTGCTGCAGGACGTTGCTGCATTGGCCGATGTCGTGGGTATCGGCATTGCCGAGCATTTGCCATGGGATGCGCTAGCCATGCGCGATCTGTTAGCCCAGTTACCTCTCATTGGGGGCGGCGGTACCCGCGCATAGTGCGAGCTTTCAATGGCGCGCCTGGCAAGGTGAGGCGCGTGACACGACGTAGCTGCCTGATGGCGAGGGGCAGAGGCCGGGCGCTCTTTCGACACGCCCGGCCGATCACTTACCCGTTCTTGAGCATTCCCATATGCGCATCATCCATCAGCGCCTTGGCCAGTTCGCTCAAGTAGTGGGAGGCCCAGACCAGTACCGGCTCGTCGTCCATCACGCCTATGTATGACGCACGACGGGCGCTGGCGAGCAGCTGCGAGGCTTGCTCCATGGCATGGTCGGCGCAGTTGCCGGGGATGACCTGGAACAGGCGTTTGCCTTCGACGGCGCCGTCCATGCAGGTTGCGCTGCCGACGGTCCAGCCGAGCTTGCCGAGCGGGGTGGGGGAGGTGGTGTCCATGGGAAGTCCTTTTGGTTTGCATGTCGAATTACGGCAGCCCAGACGGGTAGGGCAGTGTGGGAACGCTTGATTCGGCGTTCGCGCGGCCCTGTGGGAGCGGGCTTGCCCGCGAAGCAGGCGACGCAGTACATGGCACCGGCTACGCCGGTGTTCGCGGGGCAAGCCCGCTCCCACGTGTCACTCGCCTAATGCAGCGTGTGAACCTGCCGGCGCTGCCCTAGCTGTACTTGCGCCAAAGCACACTCCACCAGCTGGCGCACGGCTTCCAGTTCATGCATCACCGCCAGCAGCATGATCGAGGCCGGGGACTTGGGCAAAAAGGTGATGGACTGTTGACCGACAGCTAGGCCGCACATGGCGTATTCCAGGGCTTCGACCAGGGTGTCTTCCAGGTATTGGGGGGTATTGCTGCGGTGGGGTGGGTCGGGGACGATCTTGAGCATAAACACCTCGTAATGCTGGAGTCAGGCCGCCACACACTCGCTTGCAGGCGAAGGGTGGCAGCTACGTACGGGCCTGCAAGACCGGGGCATTACGAGGTCTTTCCCGGCTGACCCGAAGGTCACCCGTACGTAGCCACCATTGAACGAGACCCACGACGCATCGCCGAGGCTCAAGGTGTGCACCATCGTAATACCGCACGGGCTTGCAGACCCGGCCGCTGAATTTGCAGCGGCCGGGCGAGACTAGCCCTCAGTTCGGTGGTGCAACAGGGGTCGAAGCATGCTTGGGAAACGCCTTACAGTGAATAGGGAAAATCTGGTGGGTATTTGTAGGACGGGAGGGTGATTGGGGGATTTTTCGTACGCTGGGCGTGGCTTGATGGGGCGGGTTACAGGCAGATGATATTCATTTGGGGTTGCTGGACTCATCGCCGGCAAGCCGGCTCCTACAGGTGCGCGCCCGGTGTTCAGTGCAGTTCTGGGAACCGCCGACGGGTGAGGAACAACACCACACCCAATGGCACAGCCAATAGCGCCAGCAGTTCCAGGTCGAAGCCCAGCATTTGATGCTGGCCGATCGTGAAGATGCCGACCAGGCCTGCTGCCAGCAATGCCAAACCCAGCCATTTACGTAGTGAGTAAGGTCTTACGAACTGAATGAGGACCACACCTAGCAGCAAAAGGATGATGGTTTGCAGGATGTATGGCATGAGCAGCTCCTAGGGGCGTGATGACTAGCGCGGACTTCATGCGCATAGCCATACGTGCCAAAAAAGAGTCGGATTTTCAAGAGGAGCTGGGTGAGATGCAAACGGTTGAGGTTGGGAATGGGGGGGCGTGAGCCGTAGACAGCCTTCACAACCATCCTTTCCAAGGTGATTGCATCAGGGCTGCCAAGTGTTCGCCACAACCCTTGCAGCGTCTATCAGATCGAGCGCCGCCCGCGCGGTGCATCGCGGGGCAAGCCCGCTCCTACATCTGTTTCGGGCCAGTCTGTCCTGTGCCATTACCGGGTCCGCCTTGTTGGCTCGGCACAGTTTCAGTGTGGGCGCCTAGGCCGCCTCGCAAGGCTCAAGGCATGCAGCAAGGCGGGCAGCGGTACTTTCACAGGACTCATTGGCCCGAAACAGATGTAGGAGCGGCCTTGTGTCGCGATGCGCCGCGCGGGCGGCGCTCGATTTCACAGGCGCTGCAAGGGTTGTGTCGAACACCTGGCGGCCCTGACGCGATCATTGGCAATACCGGTACCAGGCAACCGGCCCTGAAAACCGATCAGCCCTTGGCCGTACCCACCAACGAATCGATCAACCGCGCGGTCTTGGTATCACCGTTCTCCAGCACCATCTGGCGCACCGACATACCAAACGCCGGCACCGGGGTATCGAAGGTGAACTGCGACTTGCCCTGGTAGCCGGCCACAAAACGGATCACCTCTTCGGACCACTGGATGCGGCTGAACTTCGACCCGCGGTAATGCTCCATGAACGCCGCCGCCAGTGGCGTGTTGCCGTCCAGGTCGACGGCATCCAGGTTGGCGCCGACGGCCACCAGCGCCTCGGCATAGCTGTGGTTGCGCTGGCTCATGCACGCATGCAGCGCGGTTTCGCCACCGTAGGCGACGGCATTCACGTCACTGCCCTTGAGCAGGGTCTGGAACAGCGCCTGCGCCTGCGGGTTTTCGCGGCCGTTGCCGTGCAGCTGGTCCGCCCGGCTGCAGAACAGCGCCAGCGGGGTGTAGCCGTAGACGTTGTGCTCTTTGAGGTCTTCGCTGGCGGCCAGCAGGTTCATGTGCTCCAGGCTGCAGCTGGGGAAGTCGATGCCTGCCAGGCAGGTCATCAACCGGGTGTTGCCCTGGATATCCCGGCGTTTCGGGTCGGCACCGGCCGAGATCAGGTAGTCGTAGGCGTTGTCGGCGGCCAGGGTGATCAGCGGGCGGCTTTGCGAGGTCAGCCACTGGTTGATGTCGATGCCGGAGCTTTTTTGCAGGTAGGCGAAGCTGTCCAGGTCGTAGACCATGCGCGGCGCGCCGATGGTGCGCGTTTCACCGCGCGCGGCCTGGGCCAGGCGCTCGGCCATCACCGACTCGTTCTGCGGGTTGCTGTAGTCGAGCACCGACACATGGCCCGGGCCGTAGATCAGCCATACCCCGGCCTTGCGGTCGTCCTTGTACTCACCTTTTTCAGCGATGGTGCCGGCTGGCCAGCCGCTCACGAAGTAGGTCTCTGCCGGGCCGTTTTTCTTGCCGGCGCTGTAGCTCAGCTTGGTGGCTGGCACCGTGGGTTTGCCTTCGGGGGCAGACCAGCTTTCGAACATGCCGTCGAGCGCGCCGTTTTTGTAAGTGGCGCGGTCGACCAGCACACCTTGGTAGTTGTAGTGCTCCACCAGCCCTTCGAGCTTGTCGGAGCCATCGGCAGCGAAGGTTTCCAGCAGGGTCAGCTTCTGCTCGCCATTGACTATCTGCCAGGTGCGCTGTTCGCCCACCCGCGCCGAATGCTTGCGCGTGGCATCGGCCAGCAGGATGGTGCTGTCGCGCACCTGCAGGCCGCTGGCGCAGTCGTAGTCCTGCAGCGAGCGGCGGTCGTTGTCCAGGGTGCTGACGCTTTGCAGGTGGCTGGGGTTCTCGCCCGGGCACCAGGTTTTCTTCGCCCCGACGAACATGCCGGCCTGCAACTGGCCTTCCACCAGCCGGCCTTTTTCGTCGTAGGCCTTCCACGGGCCGACCACCTTGCCGTCTTCAACCTTGAACGGCTGCAGCACCCGGCCACCCTCCCTGGGCACCACGGTGCCGGTCAGCGGCTCACCGGACTTGATCACCACGTAGCGCGCATCGGGGGTGCCCAGCGAGCCGAAGGAGGTGGCGATTTCATCGTAGCTGTACTCGGAATTGCAGCCTGCCAGGGCCGAAACCAGTGCACAAAGGGCAAAATGTCTTTTCATAACCATCCTTGTAGTCATAGCGTTGCCCCGCTTGGCGGGGCTTGTTGCATCAATGGTGTTGTAGCGATGGGGTGGCTTGCCTGCGCTCAGGCAGGCTGCTGCTGACCATGGCTGGCGTGCTCCACCAGCAGGCTCAAGGTGTCGAGGAACAGGTCGGCGCTCATCAGGCCCGTGGCCAGGGTCGACAGCACGGTGGCGCCGCTGGCGTCCTTGATCAGCAGTTTTTCTGTCCAGGTGCTTTGGTCCAGGCTGCGCAGCGAGGCGATCGGCACCTGTTTGCCCTGCACCTGCAGGCTGTGCTGGGTGAGCACGATGGGGTAGGTCTGTACCGCGAGGAAGTTGCCGCTGACCCGCTTGCGCCACACCTGGCCGTTGTCGATGCAGTTGAAGGTCACCGCGCCGCCGCGTTGCAGGGTGTCCAGCACCTGCGGCTGGCGTGCCGCGAGGTACAGCTCGCGAAAGCGCTGCAAGAAGTCGTGGAAGCCCTTGAGGGGCTCGATCACCCGGTGGAACGGCTCGCTGGCGTTGCGCCGGAACGCCAGGTTGGTGACCAGGCCGGTCATCACCGTCTGCCCTGAGCTGAACAGGTACAGGTCGTCGATTTCGCTGAACGGCACGAAGCTACGCTGGCCATTGGTGGTGTGGGCGATGCCGTGTTCGTACAGCTCGTAGCTGCTCTTGCGCAGCCGGCTCTGCCAGGCGTACAGCCCCAGCAGTGCCAGCGCCAGCACCACCAGCAGGCCGCTGGTGAAGTAGATCAGCATGGCCTGGCTTGAGAAGTTCAGGGTGGTGCCGCGCTGGGTGGTCAGCGAGACCGGGCCGACATCCTGCACCGGGAGAATGGTGCCCAGGTACAGCACGAAGCCTGCCAGGCCGATGAGCACCACGCAGAGCGTCAGCACGAAGATTTTCAGCGCCTTGCCATAGCGATAGCTGCCGACCAGCGCACCTGTGGCCGGTGTTGGTGTATGCTGCATGAGAGGTCTGCATCCCTGTAGTGGTGGTGACCAGCGCCGTCCAAGGCGGGTGTTGCGATACAACGGCGCTTGCGTGCCGGGCTGCTGACACGGGGCCATCATCCGGGGCGGTATCCTAGAGCGTGGGCGGGCGGTTAAGTTCAACCGATGGCGGGTTTTGTGCCGTTTTGCGAACGGGCTCTCACTGTGTTGCCCAGCTTTCAGAAGCCGGCGCGATCCCTGTAGGAGCGGGCTTGCCCGCGATGGCGTCAGCACGGGCAGCGTGGGTGTGGCGGCGGGCCCTATCGCCGGCAAGCCGGCTCCTACAGGTACGGCGCTGCTTCGGGCTTCGCGCGGTCCTGTGGGAGCGGGCTTGCCCGCGATGGCGTCAGCACGGGCAGCAGGGTTGTGGCGCCGGGCCCTATCGCCGGCAAGCCGGCTCCTACAGGTACGGCGCTGCTTCGGGCCTCGCGCGGTCCTGTGGGAGCGGGCTTGCCCGCGATGGCGTCAGCACGGGCAGCGTGGGTGTGGCGGCGGGCCCTATCGCCGGCAAGCCGGCTCCTACAGGTACGGCGCTGCTTCGGGCTTCGCGCGGTCCTGTGGGAGCGGGCTTGCCCGCGATGGCGTCAGCACGGGCAGCGGGGTTGTGGCGCCGGGCCTCATCGCCGGCCAGCCGGCTCCTACAGGTACGGCGCTTGCTTCGCGCTTTGCGCGCAACCTGCAATCACCTCCCGCAACCACCGGTGGCCCGGGTCCCGATGCACGCGCTCGGGCCACAGCATGAGCATTTCGAAACCACGTACAGCCAACGGCGCCTCGACCACTTTCAGCCGTGTATCGCCGGCCACCAGCCGCTGCGGCACCATGGCCACCAGGTCAGAGCTGGCCAGCACCGCAGCCAGCAACATGAAGTGCGGCACCGACAACACCACCTGCCGCGCCAGCCCCTGTTCGGCCAAGGCCGCATCGGTGGGGCCGTAAAAGCCGCCGCCGTCCGGCGAAACGATCACTTGCTCCAGTGCGCAGAACTGCTTGAGCGTCAGCTTGCGCTTGAGCCTGGGGTGGTCGATGCGGCCCACCAGTACGTAGCGCTCAGCGTACAACGAGCGCTGACGCAGCTCGGGCGGCGCCTGTTCGGCAATGTGGAAGGCCATGTCGATTTCGCCCAGCTCGGCCTGGCGCACCAGTGCCGCAGGTTGCAAATCGAGGATCGCCAGGCGGGTGGCTGGTGCGGCGCTGCGGATGCTTGCCAGTGCCGGCAGCAGCAGGGTCGAGGCGCCGTAGTCGGTGGCCGCCAGGCGCCAGGTCTGGCTGGCGCTGGCGGGGTCGAAGGGTTGTGCCGGGGCGATGGCCAGGTGCAGCGCCTCCAGGGCCTGGCGCAGCGGCGTGCGCAGGGCCTCGGCGCGGGCCGTGGGGCGCATGCCCCGGGGGCCGGGCAGCAGCAGCGGGTCGTCCAGCAGCTCGCGCAGGCGCGCCAGTTGCACGCTCACCGTTGGCTGGGCCAGGTGCAGGCGCTGCGCGGCGCGGGTCACGTTCAGCTCGACCAGCAGCGCATCGAGGGTCACCAGCAGGTTGAGGTCGAGGCGCCGCAAGGCATCATGCATGGCAATACCTGGTGTTCTGGATATTCATTTCTACTATACCAGCGCGCCACGCATCATGCGCCACATACCCCTTACGGAGCACCCGTCATGAATGTGTTGATTGTCTACGCCCACCCCGAACCGCGCTCGCTCAACGGCTCGCTGAAAGACCACGCGGTGGCGCACCTGCAACGCCAGGGCCACAGCGTGCAGGTGTCGGACCTGTATGCGATGGGCTTCAAGCCGCTGGTCGATGCCAGCGACAACACCGCCCAGCAGCCGGGCCTGCGCTTTCGTGTGTCGGAAGACTCGCAGCAGGCCTACCGTGACGGTACCCAGCGCGCCGACATCGTTGCCGAGCAAAACAAGCTGCGCTGGGCCGATGCGGTGATTCTGCAGTTCCCGCTGTGGTGGTTCGGCTTGCCGGCCATTCTCAAGGGCTGGGTCGAGCGGGTGTATGCCTATGGCTTTGCCTACGGCGTGGGCGAGCACTCAGATCAGCATTGGGGCGACCGCTACGGTGAGGGCAGTATGGCCGGCAAGCGCGCGATGCTGATGGTCACCACCGGTGGTTGGGCCTCGCACTATGCGCCGCGCGGTATCAACGGCTCGCTGGAGGCGATTCTGTTCCCGATCCAGCACGGCATCCTGTTCTACCCAGGCTTTGAGGTGCTCGAACCCTACGTGCTGCACCGCACTAGCCGGGTCGACGAGGCGGGCTTCGCGGCGGCCTGCACGGCGCTGGAGCAGCGCCTGGACGGGCTGTTCAGTGATGCGCCGATCCCGTATCGCCGGCAGAACGGCGGTGACTACCTGATCCCCGAGCTCACCTTGAAGCCTGAACTGGCAGCGGGGCAGGAGGGCATCGGCGTACACCTGCGGGCCGACTAACCGCCCCGGGCCACGCCGGCCTGGTCGGCGATCTCGTTCCACAGGTGCATGGCCACATAGGCCCGCCATGGTCGCCAGCTTTCGGCGTGGCGCGCCTGGCTGGCCTTGCTGGCCAGCTCCGGCAGGCGCCGGGTGATGGCCTGCATCAGCACCAGGTCAGTGGCCGGCCAGGCATCCGGGTCGCGCCAGGCGCGCATGGCCACGTACTCCACGGTCCACGGGCCGATGCCGGGCAGCGCCAGCAACTGCCGGCGCAGCAGGCTGGTGTCGGGCTGGTCGCTGTCGATCAGCAGCTCGCCTTCGGCCACCACCCTGGCGAAGTTCTGCAGGGCGGCCACGCGCTTGGTGGGCATGCCGATCTTGTCCAGGTTGGCCTCGGCGACGGCCCGGGGGGAGGGGAAGTGCCAGGGGATGCCCAGATGCGCTGGGGACGTGGCGGGTGTGCCGGTGCGTTCCACCAGGCGGCCGGTGATGGTGGTGGCCGCCTTGACGCTGACCTGCTGGCCGATGATGGTGCGGATCACCAGCTCAAAGCCCGACCACGCGCCCGGCACCCGCAGGCCGGGCGCTGCGTTCAGCCGCTCGGCCAGCCACGGGTCCTGGCCCAGGCCGTCGCGCACCGCCTCGGGGTGGGTGAGCAGGTCGAACTGCCGGGCCAGGCGCGGTTGCAGCGCGCCCAACTGGCGGCTGGCTTCGCCTTCAAGGCGCACCAGCAGGCAGTCGCGGGCCGGGTCCTTGCGCACGCTGAGCAGGCCGTCGCTACCGGCCAGGGCCAGGGTGCGGTGGTAAACGCCGTCCAGCACCGTCTCCACCCCGCCGGTGGCACGCCCGCTGAAAAAGCGCAGCATGCGCGCCCAGTCCAGCGGCGGGGTGAAGGGCAGTTCCAGTTCGTCTACGGGCTGGCCGGCGATGATTTTCATCAGGGTCCCTGGCGTGGGGTTGAGGATGCCTAGCATGGCAGGCCCGGCGCGGTCTGTGTAGGAGCCGGCTTGCCGGCGATCCGGCGCAGCCGGCCAGCATTGCACTGGCTGCGCCGGCCTCATCGCGGGCAAGCCCGCTCCTACAGGTACGGCGCCGCTGCCGGGCTTTGCTGTAGGAGCCGGCTTGCCAGCGATGAGGCCGGCACCGGCAGCACAAGGCAGTTGCCCCCACGCTGGCGCTGAGTGCTCAGGGCGTGCGCATCAGCGCGGCGAACTCCACGCGTTCGCTAATCAACGCCATGACGGTCAGTCCACGATAAAAAGTTTGGCGCCAATAGCGCTGGAGGACCGGTGCGCCTCGGCGTTGTCGGCCACCTGGTAGCTCATGCCGGGCAGCAGGGTGAAGCGACGGCCGTCCTCAAGCTCGGTGTCCAGCCGGCCTTCGAGGCACAGCAGGATATGGCCTTTGTTGCACCAGTGGTCGGCCAGGTAGCCGGGGCTGTATTCGACCTGGCGCACGCGGATGGCGCCGAACTGGCAGGTGCGCCAGCGGGCCGTGCCGGTTTCGCCGGGGTGGGTGGTGGTTTCGAGGGTCGACCAGTCGGTGATACCGAAGGGGATGCCTGTCAGCTCCATGGCAGTCTCGCGCGTTGAGGGGGAGCTGGACCTTAGCCGGCTTGACCGGCAGCCGACAGAGACAGATCGCGCAGGATTGCGCCATACAGCTGCACTGGGCAGGCGCCGGCAAGCCGGCCCCTGCGTCGAATGTCAGTCCTGGGCCGCTGGAACGAAGGCATGCGCCGCCGCCTGCAGGCGTTCCTGCAAGCGCGCCACGTAGGCCTGGGCCTCGGCGATGCTGGTGAACGAAACCGCATGGCCATCGATGATGACCTTGCAACCGGCGCCTTGCTCGTCCTGCTGGATATCGACCTGCATCGTGCCTGTTCCCTGGTGTTGTTATTGGGGCGCGCAGGTTAACCTGCCAGGCGGGTTTGGAAAATGCACAAAACCGCTCTATTTCGGTACTTTCATGCACATAGGTGATGTTTCATGAAGGCCTGCGGGTTCGTCAATCGTCGCCGGCAATGGCAAGATGGCGCCCGTTTTGCCCCGTAGACGGACGCTCAGCCAAGGATTGCACATGCCAGGGACCCGCGGTTTCACCGCCAACGACATCGCCGACGCCATGCAGGCCAAGGCACAGGACGCTTTCGGCGAAAGCTTCAGCTCACCCTTTAGCGTCGATGCGATCGAGCAGCATCGCGCCGAGGTCAGCTTTACCGTCAGCGTCGACTATTCGTTCGACTACCAGAGCCGCGCCGTCAGCAAGGCCACCGGGCCCTTGTACGACAGGGCGCATATCCGCGCCGTGCTCGACCAGCGCCAGGGGCAGTTGCTGCAGGCCCCGGGTTACCTGCGCGAGCACACCCAGAATTACCTGCGCGAGCATGTGGGTGGCTACCGTGAACCTGGGCGGTTTCGGGTGCTCAGCGACCGCCAGGTGTACTGCAGCGTGGAAGACTGCCAGGGCTGCCAGGCCCAGGGCCGCGTCAAGTGCAACCGTTGCCATGGCAGCGGGCACAACACCTGCCATATGTGCCACACCAGCGGGCGGGTGACCTGTGACGGTTGCGGCGGCGTGCGCAGGCACCCCTACGGTTGCTCGCGGTGTGGCAATGCGGGCAAGGTGATCTGCCACACCTGCCATGGCGGCGGCAGGCTGGTGTGCCACGCTTGCCGTAACGGCCAGGTCACCTGCCAGTCGTGCAACGGCGCCTGCCAGTTGATCTACGAATATCGCCTGCAAGCCTGGGCCGGCACCGCCGTGCATTACACCTGGGGCGCGGCCAGCGCAGGCTGGATGCTGCCGGCGATGAACGAGGCCATGCACACCCCGGAGCGCCACAGCGTCTTCTGCGTGGACCACATCGAGCTGCACAGCGATGACCCGGACGTATTCGTCGCCAGCGGCCACGTGGTCGCCGCCCAGGCCGCGGTGAGTTACCAGCAGGCCAGCGGCACCTGCCGCTTCATCGGCGCGCAGCTGCAGGCGGTATTTCTCGATGGCGTGCTCAGCGGCGGCTTCAAGAAGGCGGTCGAAGGGGTCAAGGACCACCAGAACATCCATCAGGTCAACCAGGCCTCCAGCAGCAAGATCGCCCGCCAGTTGATCAGCGAGATGAACCAGCAGTCGGACGTTGCCCATACCACGCCGGTGCGCAAGGGCATCATCAGCGCGGCCGATGCCCAGGCCTTTTTGCAGTCACGCCAGCGCACGCTGCAGTACATCCTCGCCACGCGCCACCAGTTCCGCTGGGGTGCGGTGTTCGCTTTCGCCTGCTCTCTGACCGGCATGCTCACTGTGCTCTACGGCCTGATGAGCCTGTTCAGCGCGCAGATCCCCAATGCCATGGATGGCAACAAAGGCTACCTCGGCCTGTTCGCCCTGGCGCACAACCCAGGCTCGGTGCTGGCGGCCTTCACCCAGCCGCTGGCCAATCTGTTGGACAGCACTTTTGCCAAGGGCAATTACTGGCAGTTGCTGTGCTGGCTGCTGAGCGCGCTGCTGTTCAACCGCTGCTTGCTGCCAAGGGTTGCGCCCAGGTTGTGGGGGTGGGCCGAGGGCAATCTGCTGCGCGGTGTGCTGCTGAGCGTGCCGGGCATCGCGCTGCTGGGCCTGTTCATGGCCATGCACCCGTCGGGGCATGTGCTGATGCAGCTCAGCGAGTTTTTCCCGAATTCGCAGATCAGCGGTGGCCTGGGGCGCATGTGGCAGTGGGGGCTGACCTATGTGCCGCAGATCTTCGTGCTGGCCCTGGCGATTGCGCTGGTGCGCTACAAGGCTGCCGGGGTGCACTGGGGGCAGCGCATGTTGCGCTTGTTGCTGCAGACGCGGGATGTGTCGGGGTATCAGTCGCGGCTGCGCTAAGGTTGGCGCGCCCATTGCTCAGGCAACCAAGAAGTTTCTTGGTATCGTTCAAGGCGCGTCCTGGGGTATTTCGAGGGCAGGGTTGGCAGAATGTGTGGCCTGGCAGGCTAGCCGCACCCGCTGGCCTGGCGCCTGGGCCATACTGACAGGCGCCCCTGCCTTCGGTAGCCCCTTTGCCCCCCCGGTGACTGCATGAGCAAGAAAGTCCTGATCGTCGACGACCACCCGCTGATTTGCCAGGCAATAGCCCAGGCCCTGGCGCCCATTGGCTTCGAAACCGTGGGCGAGACCGCCGATGGCGTGGATGCGCTGCGCATGATCGCGGCGCTGGCGCCGGATGTGGTGATTCTCGATATCGGCCTGGAAAAGCTCGACGGCCTGAGCGTGCTGCGGCGCATCACCCGCGAAAAACTGGCCACCCGGGTACTGATCTACACCGCCCAGGCCAAAGAGAACTACGCCGCTCGCTGCCTGCAGGGCGGTGCCAGTGGTTTCGTCAGCAAGAGCGAGCCGATCGGCAAGCTGATCAAGGCGCTGGAGACAGTGGCCGACGGCTACGTGTTCTTCCCTCGCGACGCCATGCCGTTGCTGGGCAAGCCCGAGTTCAATGGCGACCTGGAAGACCTCACCGACCGCGAACTGCAGATTTTCAAGCTGCTGGCCGAAGGTTACTCCAACAGCGATATCGCCACCCGGCTGAGCCTGAGCGCCAAGACCGTCAGCGGCCACAAAATCAATATCCAGACCAAACTCGGGGTAGCTTCGGTGATTGAACTGGCCGATATCGCACGCCGGCACAACCTGGTCTGAGCACTGCCTGTGAACCGTCTTTCACACCTGTTGGCCTGCCTGCTGTTGTTGCTGTGCTGGCGCGTCGGCCTTGCCCAGGAGCACGAGCTGCAGCCTTTGGCTCGCCAGCCGCTCGAGCAGCTCAAGGTGCCGCTCACTGCGCCCGAGCGGCAGTGGCTGGCCCAGCGCCAGGCGCTGGTGGTGGGGGTGCTGCAGGAACCCTTGCCGCCGCTGCGCATCTTTACCGAGGGCCAGCAGCTGGAGGGGCTGCTGGCCGACTACGTGGTCGCGCTGCAGCGTGAGCTGGGTGTGCCGGTGCGGGTGTTTGCGTTCGACTCGCGCAAGGCGATGTACCGCGCCTTGCGCGAAGGCCGTATCGACATGGTCAGCAACATCAACCCGCTGATGGCCGACAGCCACGGCCTGACGTTGAGCCCGCCCTATGCCCGCACCGAACTGGGGCTGTTCGCCGAGGGTGGCGACCTGCATGAGTACAGCGTCGACGATGGCCAGACCCGCATTGCCGTGGCCAACGGCATGATGCTCGAGCTGTTCCAGAGCGCCGGCGGGCGCGGGCGCTTCCAGCACTACCCGTCGGCGCTGCTGGCCATGGCCTCGGTACTCACCGGCGAGAACGATGTGTTCCTGGGTGATGCGCTGTCCACCCAGTACCTGTCCAGCCAGTTGTTCAGCAACCAGCTGGTGGTCAACCAGAGCGCCAGCTTGCCGCAGGTGCCGGTGGGTTTTGGCCTGGAGCCGGGCAATACCGTGCTGCTGGGCATCCTCAAGCGCGCGCTCGGCGGGCTGAAACCTTGCCAGGTCATCACTGCGCAGCAGGTGTGGAGCGGCGCCGAGGGCTGCAAGGCCGATGACCTGCGTTCACGCCTGACCCCGGCGCAGTTGGCCTGGCTGGACAACGCCGGGCCGGTGCGCCTGGTGATCAGCGAAGACCTGGCGCCCTATGCCTTCTTCAACAACCGCGGGCGTTTCAACGGCATTGCCTCGGATGTGCTGGACATCATCCGCCGCCAGACCGGCCTGCACTTCGAAATCCACCGAGTCAGCTCGCTGAGCGAGGCCGATGGCCTGCTGCGCCAGGGTGCGGCGACCTTGAGCATTTTGCCCGAAGCCTCGCCGTCGGCACCTGCGCCTTACCTGTACAGCCGGGCGCTGGCCACTGCGCCGTACCTGTTCGTGCAGCGCCAGGAGGGCACGCTGCAACGCCTGGATGCGCTAACCCGCGGCACAGTGACGGTGGCCAAGGGGTATCTCGACCCGCAGCAACTGCAGGCCCGCTACCCGCACCTGGACTTCTGGCAGACCGAGACCATGGGCGAGGCCTTCAAGCTGGTGCGCGACGGCAGCGCCGACATTGTGCTGGCGCCGGCCAACGTGGCGCGCTACTACCTGTCGTACAAGTACGAGAGCAGCCTGAAGATCGGCGGCGTCTTCGACGGCCCCGGCGTACGCATCGTGTTCAGCGCGCCCCAGGGGCAGGCGCAACTGCTCGGCATCCTCGACCAGGCACTGCTGGACATCACCCCGGGCCAGTCACTGCAGATCATCGGCCGCTGGCGGGCCAACTCGGCCACCGACGACAAGTACTGGGAGGGCGTGGCCTCGTTCATCTGGCGCTCCTTCGAACTGCTCGGGGTGCTGCTGATGGTGGCCGGGCTGTTGATCGTCACCCAGCGCCGGCGCATCCGCCGCAAGCGCCTCGACTTGCAGCAGCGCCAGCTGCTGCTGGACGAGCTGCAACTGGCCAAGGCCTCGGCCGACCGCGCCAGCCGCGCCAAAACCGTGTTTCTGGCGACCATGAGCCACGAGATCCGCACGCCGCTCAACGCCATCATCGGCATGCTCGAGCTGGTGCTGACCCGGCGCGGCGAGGCCGAGCTCAACCAGCAGTCGATCCATATCGCCTACGAGTCGGCCATCAGCCTGCTGGCGTTGATCGGCGACATTCTCGATATTTCGCGCATCGAGTCGGGCAAGCTGAGCCTGGCGCCGGAGCCTGCGCAGGTAGAAGACCTGCTGCGCTCGGTGGGCAACGTGTTCGGCGGCCTGGCCCGGCAGAAGCAGTTGCGCCTGGACCTGGATATCGATGCACAGGCCGGCGAGCAGGTGTGGGTGGATGCGGTGAAGCTCAAGCAGGTCGTGTCCAACCTGCTGAGTAACGCCATCAAGTTCACCGAACAGGGCAGGGTCGAGCTGCGCTGCGCGGTGCAGGCTTCGGGTGATGCGGCATTGCGTTTTTGCATCAGCGTGGTCGATACCGGCGCGGGCATACCCGCCGCGCAACTGGAGCAGGTATTCAAGCCGTTTTATGTCACCGATGGGGCGGTCGGCGACCCCAATGCCGGCGCCGGGCTGGGCCTGGCCATCAGCCAGGCGCTGTGCCTGCTGATGGGGGGCTCGCTCAAGGTGCGCAGCGAGCCGGGCAGTGGCACCTGCATGAGCTTTGAGCTGGTGCTCGAGCGGGTGTTGGGCGACACCGCCGTGGTGGCGCAGGGCAAGCCTGCCAAGGCCGGCAGCGATGCCGTGCTGACTGTACTGGTGGTCGAGGACCACTTGCCCAGCCAGTACCTGCTGGTGCAGCAGGTGGGTTACCTGGGGCACCGTGTGCTGACCGCCAGCAACGGCCTGGAGGGGCTGGCGGCGTGGAGCGAGCACGAGGTCGATATCGTCATCACCGACTGCAACATGCCGGAGATGGGCGGCCTGGAAATGGCCCGAACCCTGCGCCGCCTGGAGCGCCAGCAGAGCGTCAGGCCGTGCCTGATCGTCGGCCTTACCGCCGATGCCCAGGGCGAAGTGTTGCAGCAGTGCCTGGACGCCGGTATGGACCACGCGCTGGCCAAACCCACCAATCTTGCAGCCCTCAACCGCCTGATCCCCAAGCTGGGTGCTGCACAGCCCCATGCGACCGAAAGCCCGTCCTGGGCCACCGACATCCGCGCCGCCATGGCCCGCCAGGTACTGGCCAGCAACCAGAGCGAAAGTGCGGCCTTGCGCGAGGCGCTGGCGGCCAGCGATGTGCAGGGGGTGCGGCGCATCGCCCACAAGCTCAAGGGCACGGCGTACCTGCTCAACCACCCGGCGTTGCTGGAGCAGTGCGTGGCGCTGGAGGATGCCTGCGCCAGCGGGCCTGCGGATGCGCAGCAGCAGGCGGGCCAGGTGCTTTTGCAGAGCCTGCAACGGATCAGCCAGACCCTGCAGCCGGAATGAACCAAGACTTTTCCGGGTTGAATTCAAGAATGTTCCCGGCTGCATGGCAGATGCTTCGCTGAAGGGGTGAAGGGGCGCTGGCGTAGGCTTTTCGGACGATTCGAAGCAGGGTTTTCCGACATGTCCATCGCCCATTCCACCCCCATGCCCAACGGCGCCCAGGTGCGCTATATCGCCCGTGCCGTGCCGACGGCGCCAGGTATCGACGCCGACGAGCTGCGCGCAGGGCTGCGCCGCGGTGAGTTCCAGGCCTACGTGCAACCCAAGTTCGACCTGCGCAGCCAGGCGCTGCACGGCGTGGAAGTGCTCGCCCGCTGGCAGCACCCGGTACGCGGCCTGCTGCCCCCGGCGGCTTTCATCGCGCTGATGGCTCGCGAGCAACTGCTCGACGAGCTGCTGTGCAGCCTGCTGGAGCAGGGCCTGGCTTGCCAGCTGGCGCTGCACCGCCAGGGGCGCACGGTCGCTTTTGCCTTCAACCTCAGCCTGCAGCAATTGGCCACCGAGGGTTTGCTGCGGCGCCTGGTGGCGCGTTTGCAGGGGCACCCCTTGCCGTTGTCGCTGGTCACCCTGGAAGTCACCGAGGATGGCTGGGGGGCCGTTACGCCGCAGGTGCTGCAGCGTTTGGCCGCCTTGCGGCGCCTGGGCGTTCGCTTGTCGATGGACGATTTTGGCACCGGGCATTCGTCGTTGTGGCGCCTGGCGCAGTTGCCGTTCGACGAGATCAAGCTGGCCGGGGAGTTCACCCGCCGGATGGAAGGTTCGCGCTGTGCGCGGGCGATCGTGCGCCACGGGGTGGGGCTGGCCGGGGAGTTGGGTATGCAGTTGGTGGTGGAGGGCATCGAGACCCAGGCCCAGCGCGGGATGTTACTGGAGCTGGGGGCCGGGGTCGGGCAGGGGTATCTGTGGGCCAGGCCCATGGCGGCGGGGCAGTTGGCGGTGTTTTTGGCGGGGAGGGCGTAAAGGCTGCTGGTGCGCCACGCCCCTGTAGGAGCGGCCTTGTGTCGCGATGGGATGCGTAGCAGCCCCGGCAATTTTGCATGATGCCGCAATCTTGGGGCTGCTACGCAGCCCATCGCGACACAAGGCCGCTCCTACAGAGGCCGAGTGAAATCAATGGGGTGTGGTTTTCTATGAGATTCCACTCAGCCGCGGATAGGCGCTGCAAGGCTAACGGCAAACACCTCCCACCCCTCAGTCATACTCGATAATGTAATTCAACGTCGCATTGACCACCCCGGCCTCGACCTTCACCGTGCCCTTCCTGGCATAGGTTGCACTGACCGGCAGGCGATACAGCTCGCCCTTGGGCTGGGTGTTGACCCAGGTCATGGCCAGGGCGCTACCCCGGGTAAACGGCAGCAAGGTGCCGCTGCCATTGCGCAGGGTGATTTCCACGCCCTTCGCCCCCCCGGCGTCCAGGTTCAGGCGCCCGGGGCCGGGGGAGTTGCCCTCGAAATACACCCGCACCGGGATTTTGGTGCCGGCCGGCATACCTTCGCACAGCACATCCAGGTTGAAGCTTTTCTGCGTCTTGACGATCTCGCTGAACGACACCCGGCCCATGGGGATGTTGAGGTTCTCGACACCGGCGCAGCCGGTGAAGTAGCTGCGGGTGGTCAGCTCGGTGCTGCCGCTCACCTGCAGCTGCGCCGCATTCCAGCCGTTGATGTCCTGCTCGATGCGGTAACTCAGGTTGGCCGTGCCCTTGCCGACGAACTGCGCGGTGCGGATGAACTCCATCTCCACGGACTTGATCACGTTGATGTAGGTGCTGGGGCTGTTCTTGTAGTCCTGGTTCAGCGGCAGGGTGCCGGAGGTGTTGCCGGCCACGCTCTTGAACCTGACGCCGACCCCCTGGATGCCGGTCTTGTAGACATCGGTGAAGCCGTCGGCCAGTTCGCCGTCGGCCACGTAGTGCCGGCCGCTGTAGTTGGCAACGGCCGGGTACGGGCACTTGATCTGCCAGATCTCGGTGTGGATGGTGGCCTTGGGCACCGTCGCCATCACCGCGCCCACCGCAGCGCTCTTGAGCTCTATCTGTGTGGGTGCGGTCATGCTGAAGAAGCGCTTGATGCTACCGCTACCACCGGTGTACCAATAGCAGCCCGGGTTTGCAGCCTGGGCGTTGTTGCTGGCCAGCAGGGCGCCGGCCGCCGCCAGGGCGAATAGGTTCAGTTTCATCTTATGACTCCGTTGCCGGCTGGGCGCTGCAGGTGGCATTGACCTGGTCGTACACCAGGGATGCATCGCGCTCAGGCAGGGTGTAGGGGATGCGGCAGGTGCCGCCGGCCCAGCGCAGGTGCAGCTGGCCCTTGTCGGCGATGCCGAACACCAGTGCGCGGGACTGGTTGTCGACCACTGCCAGCAGCTTCTTGCCTTCGAGCAGTTGGGCGCCGAACGGCACCTTGGCGCCACTGGCCTGGGCCAGGCTGAACTGCACCCGACGCCCGGCGGCGGCCTGGAAGCTGGCCTTGACCACCGCGCCGCGGCGCGGCACCACGCGGGCCGAGGTTTCGCTGACATCGACGTCGGTGCCCAAGGTCTGGGTGTCGAGGTTCAGGTCGTTGAAGCGGTAGGGCTGTACATAACCCTCAAGCGTGTAACCGGCGCGGTCGGTGCGCCCGCTGGCGCCCTCCAGGCCCACGCCCTTGACGCCTGGCACCTCGACCAGGGCGAAGGTTTCGCCCACCGGCTGGCCGAAGGTCACGCCGCCTGCGTGGGCGACGATGGCGCCGGTGGCGGTCAGGTCCAGGTGGCGCGAGGCGCCGCTTTTGGCGTAGTTGCCGGCAAGCTTGGCCGAGGGTGAATCCCAACCCATGCCGACGCTGCCCGAGCGCTCGCGCCCGGCTTGTCCGGCCTGGGCCGAATACGAAAGCGTGCCGGCGTCGTCCAGGTAGCCGGACACCCCGCTCTGCAGGCTGTCGTCGCCCTTGCCGGCGTGGGTGTAGCTGCTGTACAGGCGCTGCGAGCGGGCGCTGGCGCCGAACGGGATGCTGACCGAAAACGCCAGCTGGTTGTCCGAGTCGCGCGAGCGGCCGGCACTTTGCGTGTGCGAGGCCGAAACGTTGAAGCTCACTTCACCGATGTTGCCGCTGTAGCCCAGCTGGATGCGCCGGGTGTTGCCGTTACGGTCCCAGTAGTTGGTTTCGCCGGCGCTGAGAAACACCGAGCCGTGGTGGCCCACGGTCTGGTTGATGCTCAGGTCGAGGCGGTTTTTCGGCCGGCCGCTGACAAACCCTGGCTGGCCTGCGTTGGCCATTTCCTGGATATGCTCGCTGAGGGTGCGGTAGCCGGCGGTGGAGTAGCGGTAGCCGACCATGGTGAAGGTGGTGTTGGTGCTGTTGAGCGTCTTGGAATACAAGAATCGCGCGCTCTGGCCGGTGGCGCCGGTGCCGTGCTCGGGGCGCGAGCGGCTGTTGGTGACGTCCAGCGACATGCCGCCGGCCGGGGTGTTCAGGCCCAGGCCCAGGTTGACGGCGTTGTAGCCGTCGGCGCCGAGCAGCCCGCCGTAGGTGGTCAGGTTGTCGCTGGCGCCATACACGGCGGTGGCCTGCAACAGCTTGGGCGCCGGCTGGTCCTGGTTGTCGTACTGGCCCAGCGACAGGCTGTACTGGAAAGTGCCGCGGCGCACCATCACCGGCAGGTAGGAATAGGCCTGGCTGAAGCTGCGCTTGCGCCCGTCGGCTTCGATGATGGTCACCTCCAGGTCGCCGTTGGAGCCACCGGGGTAGATGTCGTGGATCTCGAAGGCACCCGGCGACACCGTGGTGGAATAGATCACGTAGCCGTTCTGGCGCACTTCCACGGTGGCATGGGTTTCGGCGATGCCGCGCACTACCGGCGCGTAGCCGGACTCGTTGTCCGGCAGCATGCCGATGTCCGAACCCAGCTGCAGGCCGCGAAAACGGCTGCTATCGAAGATGTCGCCGTTGCTGTACAGCTGGCCGATGGCCAGGCGCCCCTTGAGCGCGGTGACATCGTGCTCAAGATAAGTGCGGTTGCTGGAAAAATGCCGCTCGCTGCCGGTGCTCTGGCTCAGCGAGGCATCGTTGCGCAGGCGCCACTGGCCGAAGTTGAGGCCGCTGCGCAGGCCCAGGTAGCCGTAGTCGCTGCTGAAGCCGCCGCCGGTGTTGCGGTTGTAGTTCAGCTGGTAGTTGCTGAACAGCGCGGTCACGCCGTCGTCCCACAGCGAGGGGTCGACGTAGCCGCGCGAGCGCCGCTTGATGTAGGCCTGGGGCACGCTCAGGTGCAGCGCCAGGCTTGCGGCGTCCATCTCCACCGAAGCGCCTTCGATGCGCAGCAGCACCACCGGGTCGCTGTCCTGGCTGTCTGCGTCGACGATGCCATCGTGCATGAGGCGCTCGACGTCCACGCCCAGTTCGCGCAGCAGGCCAAGGCTGAGCACGGGCTGGGCGTTGGCGGCATCGCCTTCGTCATCCACGGCAAAGCGGATGTCCTGGCGACGCTCCAGGCGCTGGTTCAGGTACAGGTCGACGCTGTAGGTGCCCGGCACCACGCCGTTGGCCTGTTCGAAGTAGCGCAGGTCGACTTCGGCGCCCTTGTTCTGCAGGAACATCGGGTTGAACTGCGCGGCATGCAGCGTGCCGGCGCCGAGCAGGCTGGCGGCGAACAGGGGGATGCTGCCATTCACGCGCTTGCGGGCGCGCAACGTTACAGGCCTGTTGGATTGCTTGGCGGTCATGAACAGCACTTTCCTGTGCGCGCAGGCACGCCGGCCGGGCGCCGGCGTGCAAGGGGGTTGAAAAGGGGTAGGGGAGAACGCGGGTCAGAACTGCAGTGCAGTGCTGTGCGGCTCCAGGGCGCCGTAGTCGTTGATCGACTCCCAGTGCACTTGCGCCGTGCCATTGAAGCCGGCGGGCAGGTCCTTGATGCGCATCTGGCGGTTGCCGTGCGGGCCGACCATGGCCGACTCGACGCTGTATTGCTGCTGGTTGGCCGTTACCTGCACCTGGGCCAGCGACACATGGAAGGCCGCATCGTTGCTGGCTACCAGCATGGGCGTGGCACCGTCCCAGCGCAGTTGCCAGCGCAGCTCGCGGGCGGCCTCGCTGGCGCTGCCGGGCAGGCCGGCGGGGCGGTAGAACAGCTTCAGGCGCTGGCGAAAGGCAACCTGCAGGCTGTTGTCGCTGGCCGACACCTGGGGGATTTCCTGGATGCTCAGCCACACCACCGACTCGCGGTCAGTGGCCAGGCCCTTGCCCTGGTAGAAGATCCGCAGCGTCTGCTGCTTGCGGTGGCTCAGGCGGGCCAGCGAGGGGGTGACGGCAAAGGGCACCTCGGCCTGGCTGTGGCCGGGTTCGGCCTCGACCCAGGACTGGATCATGATGTCCTCGGCACCCTGATTGCTGACCTGGATGGCCGCCTCGCGGTCGCTGGCCGGAAAGATGATGCGGGTGCCACTGACCTGGATGCCGGCCAGGCAGGCCCCGGACGGCACCGACAGTGCCAGCAGCGCGCACAGGCGCAACAGCAATCCTGGTTTCATGGAAGGCTCGAAAGATCTGATGGGCGAATGGAAAGCGCGAGGGTGCAGCGCACCCCCGCGGTGCTGGCTTACTCGTAGGTCAGGGTGAACGGCAGGGTGCCTTCGGCAGTACCCGGGACGATCTCTTCACCGTTGGCCACGTACGAGGCGCGCATGTTCAGGGCGGCGGAGTACTTGGCCTCGGCGCCTTCGCCGGAGACGGTCAGCGGTGCGCTGTAGGCTTCGTTGGCGGAAAGGTTGATCAGCTTGCTGTTCTGGTCGTACATGCCGATGCCCACGCCTTTGGCGCTGCCGGTGGTCTTCAGCAGGTTGTTGTTGCGCGGGTCTACCCCCGAGCCGGACATCGGGTCGAAGCCGAACTTGACGGTGGTCAGGTTGGTGGCGGTGTTGCCACAGTCCAGGTTCAGGTTGATCGAGGTGCCGGCGGCCAGGCCGGCCTCGCTCGAGCCGCCCAGGGCGTCCACACTGACCTTGCCCAGGTTGACGTCGACGATCTGCTGGCCCTGGCTGCCGCCGACCGAGGAACCGGCGCCTGCGGAAGCTACGCAGGAGGCGGCGGTGATTTCACCGGTGAATTTGATGGTGCCGTCCGCGGCCATGGCGGTGTTGGCCAGCAGGCAGGCGGCCGAGGTCAGCATCAGGTACTGGATTGCTTTCATGGGAGTTGTCATTCCTTGCGTGGTTTTTCGGGCAGATAGCGCCGTGATTCAGCGCGAGGAAATTCTAGGAAAGGGGGGGGCGCAGATGAACGAGAAGATTCTTGGAAGGCGCCAAGGGGCTTCTGCAATTGGCTGTTGGGGGGATGGATCGCACAGGTTGCGGGCCTGCGCTGCAGCTGTAGGAGCCGGCTTGCCGGCGATCACCGGCACCGCCGGTGCCGGGTCACAGCGTTGCGCTGCATGTGGCGGCCCTATCGCCGGCAAGCCGGCTCCTACAGGGGGCATGCCCCTTTATTTCGCGACCACGTATTGCAAGGCATCGCGCAACTGAACAACCCCTTCGACCGCCAGCGCCTGGGCCGAATAGCACAGCCCGATACGCCGGCGCAGGTCCAGTTGCGGCAGCGGCTCGGCATGCACGCCGGGGTGCTCGGCGGCCAGTGACTCGGGAACGATGGCGGCCCCCAGCCCGGCGGCGACCATCTCCAGGGCCAGGCTGAACGTGTCGGCCTCGGCCACCGGCGCACTGGCGGCCACCCCGTAGAACGTCAGCAAGCGTTGGTGGCTGGGGTGGGCAGGGCAGGTGACCCAGCGCGTCGTTTCGCCGCCCTGGCCCTGTTCGGCCAGCGGGCGGGCCAGCACGAAGGGGTCGCTGTGCAAGGGCAGGAACAACTCGTCCTCACAACGCAGGTCCTCGCTGGCCAACCGTGCTGCGCCCATGCAGCCGGTCACCAGTTGCAGGCGCACTGCCGGGGTGATTGCGGCAGCGGCGAGCACGACCTTTTTCACGGTTGCCGAGCTGATGTCCTGCTCCACGCCAAGCTGCAACGCCACGCGCTCACGGTCGCCACGAAAACGGCTGAGCAGTCGGCTGGCTTCGGCGACCATGCGCTGGGCTTCGGGGTACAGCGCCCGGGCATCGTCGGTCACCTCCACGCCGCGGGGCTGGCGCACGAACAGCGTGGTGCCCAGCGCCTCTTCAAGCGCCTTGATGCTGCCCGAAAGCGCCGGCTGGCTGAGGTGTATCGCGCGCGCGGCGGCGGTGATGTTGCGCTCTTCGAACACGGCGATGAACGCGCGAAGCTGTCGGTAATCCACTTGGCACCCATAAGTGAAGCTGATGGCTGCGACAAGAATATCCCATTTTTCGCGCCTTCCAGGCGTTTCTATACTTGCCCTGCGTTTTACCCATAACCACTTTGAATGACAGGACGCTCGCGATGACCACTACCCACAAACCCCTGGTCGTGATTACCGGTGCCAGCTCCGGTATTGGCCTGGCCACCGCCAAGCTGCTGTCCGCCCAAGGCCACGCCTTGCTGCTGCTGGCCCGCCGCCTGGAGCCGATGGCGCAGTTGGCGTTGCCGCACACCCTGGCCCTGTCGGTGGATGTCACCGACCGCGCGGCGGTGCTGGCTGCCGTGGCCCAAGCTGAAGATCGCTTTGGCCCGGTGGATGCGATCATCAACAACGCAGGCGTGATGCTGCTGGGCAGCATCGCCACCCAGGACCCTACCGAGTGGGACCGCATGCTCGACATCAACGTGCGCGGGCTGCTCAACGGCATCCATGCCGTAGCTGCCGGCATGGTCGAGCGCCAGCACGGCACCATCATCAACGTCAGCTCGGTGGCCGGGCGCAAGACCTTCCCCAACCATGTCGCCTACGTAGGTACCAAGTTTGCCGTCAGCGGCCTGTCGGAGAACCTGCGCGAAGAGCTCTCGCCGAGCAATGTGCGGGTGATCACCATCGAGCCGGGCGCGGTGGATACCGAGCTGCTCAGCCATACCACCGACCAGGGCATCAAGGACGGCTATGACGAGTGGAAGCAGCAGATGGGCGGGGTGCTGGCCTCGCAAACCATCGCCGAGGCCATTGGTTACGCTTATGGCCAGCCGCAGTCGGTGTGTGTGCGGGAGATCGTGATCTGTGCCACCCGCCAGCAGCCCTGAGTTTGGCTGCCCCCCTGTAGGAGCCGGCTTGCCGGCGATGAGGCCAGGCCTGCAAACACACTTGCGGGCCTGATGCCGGGGCTGATGGCCCTATCGCCGGCAAGCCGGCTCCTACAGATTTGAGCTCTGCAGGCCGGTGCCGGGTGCTTTACCATGGCGGGGTAATCGACACTGCCTTCCGGAGCCTTTGCAATGAGCCACACCGCCTTCCGCCAACCTGTGATCCAGGACGCCGAGCGCTGCTACGAAATCGAGATCGGCGCCTATGAAGGCGACGAGGCCGCAACGCTTGAAAAGATCCGCACCCGCATCAGCCAGTACCTCCAGGGTTTCTTGCTGCTGGAAGACCAGGCTGGCATCGTCGGCTTCATCAACAGTGGCTGTGCCCACGAGGTGGTGATGTCCGACGAGGCGTTCAAGGAACTGGTCGGCCATGACCCGGCAGCGCCCAACGTGGTGATCATGTCGGTGGTGGTGGACCCGGCGCAGCAGGGCAAGGGCCACGCCCGGCGGCTGATGGACGAGTTCATCGCGCGCATGCAGGCCCAGGGCAAGCGCACCATCCACCTGATGTGCAAGGAGCAGCACGTGGAGCTGTACCGCAAGATGGGCTACCAGTACGTGCAGCCATCGCCCTCGGACCACGGCGGCATGGCCTGGCATGAGATGGTCATGGGGCTCTGAGCCTGTGCTGACGCCATCGCGGCCCCCGCGATGGCGTCCTGGTATTCACCCCCCCGCAAGTACCTCCCCCCCCCCGGCTTTCAAGGCCGAAACCCGCCGACCAACAGCCCTTCCATCACCCCCTCTGGCAGCTAGTATCAGCCATGCTGATACTGTCAATGCACATGCTGTTTTGCTGATTCTGCAGCCGTACACTCCCTCGCAACCGGCCACCCGAGCCGGCCCACAACTACAAAAATGCAAGTGGAGACACGAATGAGTAGTCCAGTTTCGTTCGAAGACCTCCCCCTGAGCCGCTTCCATATCCGGACGGTGTTCAGCGGTACAGGCGGTCAATTCAGTGACGGATTCGTGCTAGGGATTATCGGCATCGCGGTCAGCATGGCGGCGGGGCCGTTGCAATTGAATGCGCTATGGATGGGCTTGCTCGGCGCGGCGTCGCTGGCCGGGCTGTTTCTCGGCAGCCTGTTCGCAGGGCCCCTGGCCGACAAGTTCGGCCGGCGCACCATCTTTGCCTGGGACATGCTGCTGTTTGCGGTGATCTCGGCGTCGCAGTTCTTCGTCACCTCACCTGAGCAACTGCTGGTTTTGCGCCTGCTGCTGGGCCTGGTGCTGGGTTTTGACTATGTGGTGAGCAAGTCGCTGGTCACCGAGTTCGCCCCGCGGCGTTACCGCGGGCGCCTGCTCAGCGTACTGGCAGCGGCCTGGGCGGCAGGTTACGTGGCGGCCTACCTGGTGGGCTTTGCCATCCGCGACATCGGCCCGGACGCCTGGCGCCTGATGCTGGCCCTGAGTGGTGTGCCGGCGTTGTTGATCCTGCCGCTGCGCCTGGGTGTGCCGGAGTCGCCGATCTGGCTGGCGGCCCGTGGCCGCACAGAAGAAGCGCTGGCCATCGTGCGCGACAAGTTCGGCCCCCATGTGACCTTGCCGGTGGCACCGGTAGCAGCACACAAGCGCGGCGGTTTTCGTGAGCTGATGAGCAAGCGCTGGCGGCGCAACACCTTGGTTGGCTGTGTGTTCTACACCTGCCAGGTGATCCCGTTCTTTGCCCTGGGCACCTTCTCGCCGCGGGTACTGGAAGCGCTGAACGTGCAGGACAAGTTCGTCGGCGGCCTGGTGTACAACGTGCTGCTGATGCTGGGCGCGCTGCTGGGCCTGCTGATCATCGACCGTATCTCGCGCCGCAGCTTCCTGGTCGGCACCTTCTACCTCAGCGCCGTGGGCCTGGCCGCACTGGCCTGGGCCGGCTTCGGGCCGCTGGGCACCATCATCGCCTTCGGCTTCTTCGCCTGCGTGCTGGCAGCGGCGGTGAACCTTGAGTTCGTCTACCCCGGCGAGCTGTTCCCCACCCACCTGCGCGCCTCGGGCATCGGCATGGCGGTGGCGGCCAGCCGCTTCGGCTCGGCGTTTGCCACCTTCCTGCTGCCGATCGCCGTGCAGCACCTGGGCGTGCATACCGCCCTGGGCGTATGCGTCGGCGTGTTGGTGTTCGGCGGCGTGTTCTGCCACCTGTTCGCCCCGGAAACCAGCCAGGAGCAGCTTGGCGCCGTCAGCCCCGAGGCGCAGGCGCAGGCTGGCGCCGATGAGCGGCCGGCCAACGCCCACTGACCCTGAGCACAACAGAGAGCACGCCCATGCCCAACCACCGACTGATCGACATGCACGCGGTACAGGTGTTCATCGCCGTGGCCGAGGAGGGCAGCATGTCGGGTGCGGCCAACCGCATGGGCATCTCGCAGTCCGGGGTGTCGCAGCTGGTGCGCCAGCTGGAGGACGAACTGGGCGTGGTGCTGGTGGACCGCACCACCCGGCCGCTGACTCTGACGCCGTTCGGCCTGGCATTGCGCAACCGCGGCGCGCTGCTCAGCGAGGAGTTGTTCAACCTCAAGGCCCAGGTGCTGGATGCCGGGCGCGGGGTCAAGCCCGACCTGCGCCTGGGCCTGGTGGACTCGTTCGCCGCCACCTGTGGCTCGGCGCTGACCCGGCAACTGCTGGGGCAGGTGGCGCAGCTGTCGGTGCGCACCGGCCTGAGCCCGCAGCAGGGCGAATCGCTGCTGCGCCGCGACCTCGACCTGATCGTCACCAGCGACCCGCTGGTGGATGCCAACGACATGATCCGCTACCGGCTGTTCACCGAGCGCTACTTCGTGATCACCCCCAAGGCCCTGGGCAAGACCTTGGCCAGCCTCGACGACATCCGCGCCTTGGCCAACGTGCTGCCGGTGGTGCGCTTCAACCGTACCTCGCAGGTGGGCCTGCAGATCGAGCGCCATTTGCGTGGCCTCAACGTGCGCGTGCCCAACCGCCTGGAACTGGACAACGCTGATGCCCTGACCGCCATGGTCGCCGAGGGCATCGGCTGGGCGGTGACCAGCCCGATGTGTTTTCTCCAGGCTTTGCCCTGGGTCGACAACGTCACCGCCCACCTGGCCCCGCAGCTGAGCCTGGAACGCTCGCTGTACCTGGTGGCCCGGCGCAACGAATACAGCGCCTTCTTTGCAGATGCCTGCGAGTCGGCGCGTGCCGTCATCCTCGATTCCTTCCTGCCGCGCCTGAAGGCGCTGGGCAAGGGGGTCGAGGCTCTAGTGAATTTCGATGAGGGAAATACCCGTGAGTACTTTTGACCGTGTCGACGTGCGCGTCGAGCAAGATTACGTAGGTGATGTGCAGATCCCGGCTGGCAAGCTGTACGGGGTCAACAGCGTGCGCGGCTTCGACAACCTGAGCATCTCGCCGCTGACGGTGGCCCATTACCCGGCGTTTCGCGATGCCTTCGCCCAGTGCAAGTGGGCCGCAGCGCTGGCCAACCTGGACTGCGGGGTGCTGCAGGGCGCCCAGGCCGAGGCCATTGCCCTGGCTTGCCAGTCGCTGATGGCAGGGGAGTGCGACGACTCGTTGATCGTCGATTTACTGGAAGGCTCCGGCGGCACCTCGACCAACATGAACTTCAACGAGGTGATCGCCAACCGCGCCCAGCAGTTGCTCGGCCATGCCGCTGGCAGCTACGCGGTGGTGCACCCCAACGACCACGTGAACATCTCGCAGTCGACCAACGACGTGTACCCGGCCGCGCTGAAGATCGCCACCCACGCCATGCTGGCCGGGCTGATCGAGCAGGTGCGCCTGCTGGCCGAGGTGTTCCAGGCCAAGGCTGTGCAGTTTGCCGATGTGCTGCACCTGGGCCGCACCTGCCTGCAGGATGCCCAGCCGATGCGCCTGGGGCAGTTGTTCTCGGGCTATGCCTCGCTGACCGTGCGCCTGGCTGACGAGCTGGTGGCGGTACGCGACAAGCTGCGCACCCTGCCGCTGGGCGGCACCGCCATCGGCACCGGCTTCGGCGCCCCGGCCGCTTACCGCGCGGCGGTGTACCAGCACCTGGGCCGTATCACCCAGGTGGATTACCAGGCCCCGGCCAACCCGTTCGATGCCATGCAGAACATGGACGTGTTCGCCCGGGTGTCCGGTGAGTTGCGCACCTGCTCGGCGTCGCTGGCCAAGATTGCCGCCGACCTGACCAAGCTGTCTTCAGGCCCTGTGGCGGGTTTGGGCGAGATCAAGCTGCCCGAGGCCCAGGCCGGCTCGTCGATCATGCCCGGCAAGGTCAACCCGGTGCTGCCAATGGCGATGATCCAGCTGAGCTTCGCGGTGATCGGCAACGATGTGGCGGTGGCCCAGGCGGTGCAGTACGGCGAGCTTGAGATCAACCACTTCGAGCCGGTGGTGGCCTCGCGGGTGTTCGACAGCATCACCTTGCTGACCCAGGGTATTCAGCGCTTCCGTGAGAAATGCGTGGCCGGCATCCAGGCGGATGAGGCGCGCAACCTGGCGCACCTGACCGATTCCATGGCCGTGGCCACCGCGCTGGTGCCGCGCCTGGGCTATGCCCAGGTGAGCAAGCTGGCGCGCCAGTCGGTGAACGAAGGCCGCTCGCTGCTGGCGATCATGGCCGAGTCGGGGGTGATGACCGAGGCCGAGGCGATGGCCGCGATCGAGAAGGCGTCCTACCCGGTGTTCGAGGGGCAGTGAGGCAGCGTCGCCCTTGCGCATGGCCCCTGTAGGAGCGGCCTTGTGTCGCGAAAGGGCCGCAAAGCGGCCCCGGCGATTTCTGCATTGACGCTGCAATCCTGGGGCCGCTTTGCGGCCCTTTCGCGACACGAGGCCGCTCCTACAAAAGGCGCGGTACGCGGATTACGCCGCACTCGCCGCCAGGCGATTGCTGACGCTGCGCCCCAGCACCAGCACTGTGACGAAACCGCAACCCACCAGCGCCGTGGCCAGGCTCAGCAGCACGGCGCTGCCCATCTGGTCGACGATGCGCCCGCCGAAGAACGAGCCCAGGGCGATGATCACCTGGAACATCGCCACGAACAGCGGCATACCGCGTTCCACGTCCTTGGGCGCCACCACGAACATCCAGATGCTGGCGCAAGCCGGGAAGGCGCCGAAGGCAAAGCCCCACAGGGCGATCAGCATCGCAGCGCCGGTCAGGTTGGTGGCGAAGTACGGGAACAGCGCGGTGCTGATGGCAATCATCAGCGCCACCAGCAGCAAGGTGTAGCGCACGCTCTGGTTGGCGGCAAAGCCCGCGAACACGTTACCCAGCACCCCGGCCACCCCGTACAGCAGCAACAGCGAGCCGATGGTCGGGCCATCGAAGCCGGCGCTTTGCTTGAAGAACGGCGCTACATAGGTGTAGGCAGCAAAGTGCGCCAGGCCAATCAGCAGCACGGCAATCAGGCCGACCCGCGCTTGCGGGTTGATGAACAGCGCCGGCAGGTCGCTGATGCGAATGGCCTTGTCCGGGTTCAGCCGCGGCAGCAACAGCACTTGCGCCAGCAGCACCGGCACGCCCAGCAGGGCGGTGACCAGGAACGTCATGCGCCAGCCCATCAGGCCGCTTAGCCAGGTGCCGACCGGCACGCCGAGCACGGTGGCCAGGGTTACGCCGACCATGATGATCGACGTGGCCTGGGCCACGCCCACGCCCTTGGGCGCCAGCCGCCCGCTCAAGGCGATGGCAGTGGCCCAGAAGCCGCCGATGCTCACCCCCAGCAGCACGCGGCCGAACAGCAGCAGGCCGAAGTCGGTGGCGTAGGCCACCACGGCGTTGGCGGCGATCATGATCAGGGTCAGGCCGATCAGCAGGTAGCGCCGGTCCATGGCACCGATGCCCACCGACAGCAACGGCGCGGCGAGGGCGGCCATGATGCCGGGCAGGGTGACCATCAAGCCGGCGTGGCCGGCGCTGATGCCCAGGTCGCTGGCGACGTCGTTGAGCACGCCCACCGGGAGGAACTCGCTGGTCACCAGGGCGAAGGCGCCCACCGCGACCGAGAGGATCGCCAACCATTGCTGGAGGACGCTTTGCTGGTTGTGTTCGGGGACGCCCTGGGCGGGCTGGTTGGGGTTTGGCATGGAGTGGGTTCCAAAGGGGATGGCGCCTGGGGCAGGCGAAGGGTAGGGGAAAATTGAAGGCGATTATAAAAGCGGGTCGGGCCGGCCCGATAAGCGAGCGGCTTGATAGTAATCATCAGTGGGATCGATGAAAGGCATGGGGCAGAGCGGTTGCGCAGTTGAAGCGCGGGAGCGGGCGCGTGGTGGGGGCTGTACCGGCCTCATCGCCGGCAAGCCGGCTCCTACAGAGGTAACGCAACCTTGTAGGAGCCGGCTTGCCGGCGATGTCACCAGTACAGGCAGTACAAAACCTTTGCTATTCAGCCCGCTTGCCGATGCTCCCCTGGCGAATGCACCAGGCGCCCCAGGCCAGGCCGAGGCTGGCGGCCACCACCGAGGCGCACAGCACGCCGAGTTTGGCCGCCCCCAGTGCCGCAGCGTCGATGAAGGCCAGGTTGGCGATGAAGATCGACATGGTGAAGCCAATACCGGCCAGCAGCCCGATCAGCAGGATGCCGTGCCAGTTGACCCCGGCCGGCAGCGTGCACCAGCCGAGGCGCACCATCAGCCAGCTGACGCTGAATATGCCCAGGGGTTTGCCGACCACCAACGCCAGCATGACTGCGAGCATCACCCACTGCGGCGCACCGCTGCCCAGGTCGACCCCCGACAGGCTTACGCCGGCGTTGGCCAGGGCGAACAGCGGCATGATGCCAAACGCCACCCACGGGTGCAGGGTGCCCTGCATGCGCACCACTGGCGGCAGCAGTTCACGCTGGGCCAGGCGCAGGCGCTTGAGCGGGTCGAGCAGCTCGCTGGCATCGCGATCGGCCTTGGCCCGGCCCAGCAGCTCGTCGGTGAAGCGGCCGATCGCCTCCAGCGGGCGCTCGCGCATGGGCATGGCGGTGACCGGGGTCATCAAGCCCAGCACCACGCCGGCCAGGGTCGGGTGGGCGCCGGTCATCAACACTCCCAGCCAGGTGATGGCGCCGGGGAGGATGTAGGCGTAGGCCGAGCCGATACCGATTTTCTGCAGCCCGACCACCATCAGCAGGCCGATGGCAGCTACGCCGAAACCGCTGTAGTCCAGGCCGCCGGAATAGAAGAACGCGATGATCAGCACCGCGATGATGTCGTCGATGATTGCCAGGGCCAGCAGGAACACCCGCACGTTGGACGGGATCGACTTGCCCAGCAGGGCCAGCACGCCGACCGCGAAGGCGATGTCGGTGGCGGTGGGCACGGCCCAGCCGCGCGCTTCGGGCGGTGCGTGGTTGAAGACCAGGTAGACCAGTGCCGGCACTGCCACGCCGCCGATGGCTGCGGCCATGGGCAGGGTGGCCTGGCGCAGGCTGGCGAGGGCACCTTCATGGATTTCACGGCGGATTTCCATGCCCACCACCAGGAAGAAGATGGTCATCAGGCCATCGTTGATCCAGAAGTGCAGGGATTGCGCGTACACCAGCGAACCCACACCCAGGGTGATCGGGGTGTGCCACAGGGCTTCGTAGTGTTCGGCGGCCGAGGAGTTGGCCCAGATCAGTGCGGCGATGGCCGCGACCAGCAGTACGACACCGCTGACCGCCTCGATGTGCACGAAGCGCTCGAGGCTGGCGAAGGCGCGCTGGGCCAACTGTTGGGCACGGGGCAAGTGTGGTTTTTGCATAGGCGCAAGGACTCCCGCTAGGCGGCCCGACCTGCGCTGATATTTAACCTGCTTCACTGCACCTTGCAGCTAGCACCCGGCGGCGATTGTACAGAAACTGCCGGTACAGTTGTACCCCGGGTGGCTGCGCTGGCCCTCGGCTGAAGGGCCAAACCTGCGCCGTACCTGTAGGAGCCGGCTTGCCGGCGATCACTGGCCCAGCTTTAGCCTGTGCAGGCCCTATCGCCGGCAAGCCGGCTCCTACAGGTACGGCACTGACCTGAAACTCATGCAATACCTGTGGGAGCGGCTTCAGCCGCGAACACCGGCGAAGCCGGTGCCATCAACCGCAGCGCCCGCTTCGCGGCTAAAGCCGCTCCTACAGAATCGTGCAGCGCCCGGGGGCAAACTGCTAGCCAATGCAGCCAACCTCGCTACGCTTGCGCACCAGGCTGGCGCACAGCACGCCGGCCTCGAACAGCAGCCACATCGGTACCGCCAAAAGGGTCTGCGAGAAGATGTCCGGCGGGGTGAGCACCATACCGACCACAAAGCAGCCGATGACCACGTACGGGCGCACCTTTTTCAGGTACTGCACATCGACCAGGCCGATCCACACCAGCAGCACCACCGCCACCGGGATCTCGAAGGCGACGCCGAAGGCGAAGAACAGGGTCATGACGAAGTCGAGGTAGTTGGCGATGTCGGTCATCATTGCAACGCCTGCCGGGGTGGCGGCAGCGAAGAAGCTGAACATCAGCGGGAACACCAGAAAGTAGGCGAAGGCCATGCCGGCGTAAAACAGCACGATGCTCGACACCAATAGCGGGATGGCGATGCGCTTTTCCTGGCGGTACAGCCCCGGCGCGATGAAGCCCCAGACCTGCTGCAGGATGAACGGAATCGCCAGAAACAGCGAGACGATCATGGTCAGCTTGAACGGCGTGAGAAACGGCGAGGCCACGTCGGTGGCGATCATCGTCGCGTTGGCTGGCAGGTGGTCGCGCAGCGGCGCCGATACCAGGGTGTAGATCTGCTGGGCGAAGCTGAACAGCCCGGCAAAGATCAGGAAAATCGCCGCCACGCAGCGCAGCAGGCGGGTGCGCAGTTCAGTCAGGTGCGAGACCAGCGGCTGCGGCTGGTCGGGTTGCGGGTTATCGATCATGGGGCTCGCGGCGGTTGGGGTTGTTCAGGCGTGGGTTGCTCGGTGTGCACCGGGCGGTGCATGTCGTTGGCGCCGATTTCGCGCTCGACCTCGGCCTTGATCGCATTGAAGCTGCGCTTCAGCCGGCCGATCCACACCCCGGCGGTACGCGCGGCACCGGGCAGGCGCTCGGGGCCGAGCACCAGCAAGGCCACCAGGCCGATAAGCAGCAGTTCGCTGAAGCTGATACCAAACATGCTTCAGGCTTTGTGCTGGGGGGCTTGGGCGGGTTGTGCCTGGCCGTCGAAGCTGTGGTTCGGTTGCACCTGCACAGCAGGTGCGGGGGCTTGCTCTTCATCGCTCATGGCCTTGCGAAAGCCCTTGATCGATTCGCCCAGGTCGCCGCCGAGGTTCTTCAGCTTTTTGGTGCCGAAGACCAGGACCACGACGCCCAACAGGACGATCCAGTGTTTCCAGTCAAAAATACCCATGGTGTTCTCTGCAGGTGTGCCGCTCGGGCAGGGTGGAGGAGGCTGGCGCGCAAGGCGCCAGCCTGCCGGGTCAGGCTTCCAGGCCGGCGCGGGCCTGGCCGGTGCGCAGGGTGAAGTTCACCCCCAGCGAAAGCGCAGGTTGCGGCGGGTTCCAGTTAGGCTTTGGCGCAGCCAGCAGGAACTCGGTCAGCGGCTCCATCTTGCCGGCCAGCATGTTCGCCAGCAGGGTGCCGGTGGCGGTACCACGCACGGTACCCAGGCCGTTGCAGGCCAGGGCGCCATACACGTTCTCGCGCAGCTCGCCGAAGAAGCCGGCGCCGTTGCGGGTCATGCCCAGGCCACCCCCCCAGGTGTGCTCGAACGGCACTTCGGTGAGGGTCGGGAAGCGGCGCTCGAACGACAGGCGGTGGCTGGCACGCACCTTCTCGGTGTAGCCATCCTTGGAGCGTCCGTCCGGGTTGAAGCTGAAGCTGTTGCGCACCAGTATGCGGTTGTCGTGGGTGCGGCGCAGGGTGCTGCCGAACGGGTCGGCCGGGATCACGCCCCAGAATTCCTGGCCACCGATGCTGGCCTGCTCGGCCGGGGTCAGCTGGCGGGTCAGGCTGCCGTAGGTGAAGATCGGCAGCATGCGGTTTTCGAGGAAACCGAAGTGCTGGCCGAAGTGGTTGTTGCCCAGGATCAGCTTGCCGGCGGTAATGCGCCCGGTCGGGTGGTGCAGGACGATCTTCTGGCCGTAGTCGACGGCGGTGATCACCGTGTCTTCGTACAGGGTGACGTTCTCCGGCAGGCTGTCGGCCAGGCCTTTCACCAGTGCCGAAGGTTGCACCAGCATGGTGCCGGGGGTGTACAGCGCCTTGCGGTAGAACGAGGTGCCGATGTGGTCCTTCAGCTCGTTGCCTTCGATCAGCTCGACCTTCTCGCCCAGGGCCTCGAGGCCGCCACGGTAGGCGTTGAGCACGGCGATGCCCTTGTCCTCGATGGCCGCCTGGTACTTGCCGGAGTGGCGCAGGTGGGCGTCGACGATCTTGTGCTCCTCGACCAGGTCGCGAAGGATGCCCTGGCCACGCTGGTTCAGGTGCAGAACGTTCTTGGCGTTGGTCTTGTCGCCGATGTAGTCGGGGGCGCCGATGTCGTGGGGGACGTCGATCAAGAAGCCCGCGTTACGCCCGGAGGTGCCGAAGCCGACCTGCTGCGCCTCGACCAGGATCACCCGGTCCTGGGGGAAGTTCAGGGCCAGCTGGCGAGCGGCGGCAAGGCCGGTGAAGCCGCCACCGATCACCACCCACGGCGCCTGGTCGTCACCTACCAGCGGTGCCTTGGGCTGGCGCACGCGGCTGGTGTGGAACCAGCCCGGGGACGAGTCGTCGCGGGGCAGCGAAGTGACGCGGTGAAGGGTGGACGGGTCGGCAGGGATGCCGTCATTGAGCAGGCTGGCTGCCCCGCCTGCTGCAACGACACCTGCGCCGACGCCGGCCCCGATAAGTACTTTCCTGCGCGTAACTGCCATTTACATCCATCTCGATCTAAGGGGTTTGCGGTGCTCGCTGCCTCGCGAGCCCCGGCTCGGCATTGATTTCTATCAATAGAATACAATGTGTATACAGATTGTATGATCGAGAATGGGGTGCGTCAATCTGCCTCTATTGCAATCCCTGTAGGAGCCGGCTTGCTAAGCGCATCTCCTGGCACCGGCCATGCCGGTGTTCGCGGGCAAGCCCGCTCCCACAGGGAAAGCATTGCAGTTGAGTCATATGGTGCCTGCGGGGTTTGGGGAGGGATGGGCAGGCCTGTGCCGGCCTCATCGCCGGCAAGTGGAATGCGATTGGCTGTAGGAGCCGGCTTGCCGGCGATAGGGCCGGGCCTGCACAGCGCATTGCCTGGCACCGGCTATGCCGGTGTTCGCGGGCAAGCCCGCTCCTACAGGGAGGGGGGCTTTTTTAGCCCTGGGCTGCGGCCAGCGTGGCGCCGCGGGTGTTGACGTACAACGCATACACCGAGCGCGAACTGGCCATGAACAGGCGGTTGCCCTTGGCGCCGCCGAAGCACAGGTTGGCGCAGCGCTCCGGCAGGTGGATATGGCCGATGGCCTGGCCTTGCGGGTTGAATACCCGTACGCCGTCCAGTTGTTCAGGGTTGGCTTCCTTCACCCCGGGGCTGCCCCAACCGCACCACAGGTTGCCGTCTTCATCGCATTTCATGCCGTCCAGGGCGCCGTAGCCGGTGCCTTCGACATGCTTGCGCCGTTCGCCCAGGCTGCCATCGGCATTCACCGTGTAGGCCCAGACGATACGGTTGGGCTTGGCCCGCGCCTCGATCACGTACAGGGTCTTTTCGTCGGGGGAGAAGCACAGGCCGTTGGGGCCGGCGAAGTCCTTGATCACCTGGGTGACTTTCAAGCTTTTACCGTCGATGCGGTACACCGCATCGGGCAGTTCGGGCTTGAGCTTGTGGCCTTCGTAGTCGTTGCCCATCTGGAAGGGCGGGTCGGTGAACCACACCGAACCATCGCTCTTGACCACCACATCGTTGGGCGAGTTGAAGCGCTTGCCGTCGAAGTTGTCGGCCAGCACGGTGATGCGGCCGTCGTGCTCCGTGCGGGTGACGCGGCGGCCTTCACTGCTGGTGGTCGAGCCTTCGCAGACGATCAGCCGGCCCTGCAGGTCGCGGGCCAGGCCGTTGGAGTAGTTGGAGTTGTGGCGGTACACGCCCAGGCTGTCGCTGATCTCGTCCCAGCGCATGATGCGGTTGTTGGGCACGTCGCTGAACAGCAGGTAGCGGCCGTCACCGACCCACAGCGGGCCTTCTGCCCAATACAGGCCGGTGGCCAGGCGTTCGACGCCGGCGTTGAAGATGCGGTAGCGGGTGAAGCTGTCGTCGAGCACCTCGATCATCGGGTCGGGGTAGCGTTGGCTGATCGGCTCGCCGGCGGTGGCCAGGCGCGGCAGGCTTGCGGCGCCGGCTGCGGCGACGGCAAGGGTGAGGGATTGCTTGAGGAAGTGGCGGCGGGCTGAAGCGGGGGAGTGCGGGTGCATTGGGGATCCTTGTTTTTGTTATGGGTTGCGGCCCCGGGCCTGGGAGGCCGAGGGTGGTTGCGCAACCAATATTCAGGATTCCGGGGTGCTGGTCAAATGATGTCGTACAACTATAGGTGAGGCCTAAGTAAGCAGAGGTGGTTTCGAGGTGATCGCGTCATGGCTGCCAGGTTTTCGCCGAAAGGGTTGCAGCGCCTATCAGATCGAGCGCCGCCCGCGCGGCGCATCGCGACACAAGGCCGCTCCTACATTTGTTTCGGGCCAGTTATTTCTGTGAAAGTATCGGCGCCTGCCTTGGCGCATGTCTTGAGTCATGTGCAGCGGCTGCAATGCCCACACTGAAATCGCGTCGTACAAACAAGGCGGACCAGGCAATGGCATAGGCTAGACTGGCCCGAAACAGATGTAGGAGCGGCCTTGTGTCGCGATGCGCCGCGCGGGCGGCGCTCGATTTCATAGGCGCCAGAAGGCTTTCGGCGAACACCTTGTAGCCACAAACGCAGCCGCCTCTACCCCCGCGCGCCGAACTCAGCCACCTGCGCCGTCCACCCCAGCACCCGCTCACTCAACGACAACCCCAGCCCCGGCCGGGTCGGTACCAGCATGCGCCCGTCGCGAGTCTCGAGGCGTTCGTTGAACAGCGGCTCCAGCCATTCGAAATGCTCGACCCAGGGCTCGGTCGGGTAGGTGGCCGCCAAATGCACGTGCAGCTCCATGGCAAAGTGCGGGGCAATCATCACCCCGGCCTGTTCGGCCATGGCCGCTACTTTCAAATACGGCGTGATACCGCCAACCCGCGGCGCGTCCGGCATCAGGTAGTCGGCGCCGCGCAGCTTGATGAACTCGGCGTGCTCGGCCACGCTGGTGAGCATCTCGCCGGTGGCGATGGGGGTGTCGAACTGCTGGGCCAGGGCGGCATGGCCTTCGGCGTCGTAGCAGTCCAGCGGTTCTTCGATCCACACCAGGTTGAATTCCTCGAAGCGCCGGCACATGCGCTGGGCAGTGGGGCGGTCCCACTGCTGGTTGGCATCGACCATCAACGGGAAGCTTTCGCCCAGGTGCTCGCGCACGCTGCTGACGCGATGCAGGTCCACCGCGCAATCCGGCTGGCCGACTTTCAGCTTGATCCCGCCAATGCCTTTTTCCCGGGACAGGTCGGTGTTTTTCAGCAACTGCTCCAGCGGGGTGTGCAGGAAGCCGCCAGAGGTGTTGTAGCAACGCACCGAATCGCGCTGGGCACCGAGCAGGCGTGCCAGCGACAGGTTGGCGCGCTTGGCCTTGAGGTCCCACAGGGCCACGTCGAAGGCGCCGATGGCCTGGGTCGACAGGCCGCTGCGGCCCACCGAGGCGCCGGCCCAGCACAGCTTGGTCCACAGCTTGGCAATGTCGCTGGGGTTCTCGCCGAGCAGCGCCGGGGCAATTTCCTGGGCATGGGCGAACTGGCCCGGGCCGCCGGCGCGCTTGGAATAGCTGAAGCCCAGGCCCCGGTGGCCGTCTGCGGTCTCGATATCGGCAAACAGAATGGCGATTTCGGTCATCGGCTTCTGCCGCCCGGTGAGCACCTTGGCGTCACTGATGGGGTTGGTCAGCGGCAAAAATACCGAAGACACCTTCACATAGGTGATGCGGTCGCTGTCGGCGCTAGGGCGTTGTTGTTCTTGTGCGAGCATGGGGCTCTCCTTGTAGACCAGTTAGGGTGAAAATCAGCGAGCCGGGTGGGATACCGCGGCGGGGGGGGGGGTTGCGGCTTGCGGGTCGTCGATGTCCAGGCGCTTGAGCGGCCCGACGATGACCAGGTAGGCGAAGGCGCCGAGCAGGCCCATGGCGGCGACGTAGACCAGCGCGGCATCGAACGATGCGCCCTTGACCAGCAGGCCGATGGCGATCGGGGTGACGATGCTGGCGATGTTGCCGCAGAAGTTGAACATCGCCCCGCTGGTGCCCATGGCGTGCTTGGGCGACACGTCGCCGACGATGCACCAGCCGAGGTTGCCGACGCCCTTGGCGAAGAAGGCGATGGACATCACCAGGATCACCAGGGTGATCGACTGGGTGTAGTTGGCCACCACGATGCTGCTGGACAGCAGCAGGCCGCAGATGATCGGGGTCTTGCGCGCGGCGGTGAGGCTGAAGCCTTTCTTGAGCATCCAGTCCGACCATACGCCGCCGATCATCCCGCCCAGGCAGCCGGCTACCGGCGGAATGGCCGCCACCAGGCCGACCTTGAGCAGGGTCATGCCCTTGGCCTCGATCAGGTAGGTGGGGAACCAGGTGAGGAAGAACCAGGTGATCGAGGTCAGGCAGAACTGCCCCAGGTAGATGCCGGCCATCATGCGGTTGGCCGAGATGGCGCGCAGCCGCGCCCAGCTGAACGGGGTCTTGATCTCGCCCATGTCGGGCAGGCCGCCGCCGGCTTCGATGTAGTCGAGCTCGGCCTGGTTGACCCGCTTGTCACGGCGCGGCTCATGCACGAAGCGAAACCACAACAGGCCGATCAGGATGCCGGCGCCGCCGGTCCAGAAAAACACGTGCTGCCAGCCGAAGCTGTTGAGCAGCAGCACCATCAGCGGGGTGAAGGCGGCCAGGGCGAAGTACTGGGCCGACTGGAAGATCGCCGTGGCCAGGCCGCGTTCGTGGCGCGGGAACCACATCACGGTCAGGCGGTTGTTGGCCGGGAAGGCCGGCGACTCGGCCACGCCCATCATGAAGCGCAGCACGAACAGCGCCAGAAAGGCCGAGCTGAACAGGTCGACGAAGCCCTGCAGGAAGGTGAAGGCCGACCAGATGATCAGGCTCATGCCCAGCACCAGGCGCGAGCCGAAGCGGTCGAGGATTACCCCGCCCGGCAGTTGCATGCTGGTGTAGGCCCAGCCGAAGGCGGAAAAGGCGATGCCCATGGTCACGGCGTCGAAGCCAAGGTCGGCGCGCATGGCGGGGGCGGCGATCGACAGGGTGGCGCGGTCGACGTAGTTGAACACGGTGACGATGAAGATCATCGCCAGGATGAGGTAGCGGACGTTGGTCCGGGCCGCCTCCGAGGTGGGAGTGATCACTGTTGTTTTCCTTGTTGTGATGGATGCCGCTGGGTTTGACCGATCACATGATTGCGCAATCATTTTCAGGTCAAAAAAAACAGCCATCAGCAAAAGGCAGCAGGTGGCTGTGCATTCGATCTTACAATGATTGCGCAATCATTCAAGGGCACATTCGTCGCCTGGATGAAAAATTTCAGGTGCTCTGGCGGTCGATCAGGGTGAAGCCGGTATCGATACGTACCGGCTGCGCGCCGCCGGCCGGGTAGCTGAAGCGCTCGAGCAGGGCCTGGGCGATCTGCTCGCCAATGCGTGTACCGTCCACCCGCACGGTGGACAGCGGTGGGTGCACCTGGGCGGCGCTGCTGAGGTCGCCAAAGCCCATCACTGCCAAGTCTTGCGGCACCTTGAGGCCACGGCTGGCGGCTTCGGCGAGCACGCCCTGGGCGATGGTGTCGGAGCTGCACACCACCACTTCGGGGCGCTGGCCCTGGTCGAGCAGTTGCTTGAGGCCGCTGCGGCCGACTTCGAGGGTGGCCGGCGGGGTGAGGATTTGCGTGGGGATGTCGTGGTGCCCGTGGCGGGCCAGCTCCGCCACCAGGCTGTTGCAGCGGCGCAGGCCGCGCGGGTCGCCGATGCTGACCACGGCAAAACGCTGGTAACCCTTGCCCAGCAAATGGCGGGCGATGGCTTCGCCGACGGCTTCGTGGGAGAAGCCCACCAGCATGTCCAGCGGGTCTTCGCTGAGGTCCCAGGATTCGACCACCGGTATGCCCGACTGCGCCAGGCGCTGGCGGCTGGCTGCGGTGTGCAGGGTGCCGGTCAGCACGATGCCGTCCGGGCGCCGGCCGAGCAGGGCTTCGATCAGCTTTTCTTCCTGCTCGGCGGAATAACCGGTCAGGCCCAGCAGGGTCTGGTAGCCGGCGTGGGTCAGGCGGTCCATCAGCGCCTGCACGGTGTCGGCGAAGATCGAGTTGGCGATGGTCGGCAGCAGGATGGCCACCAGCCGGCTCTTGTTGCTGGCAAGGCTGCCGGCCAGCATGTTCGACACGTAACCGACTTCGCGCACTGCCGCCAGCACCTTCTCGCGCGCCGCCTTGCTGACCACCTCGGGGCGGTGCAGGGCGCGGGACACGGTGATCGGCGAAACGCCGGCGACCTTGGCCACGTCGATCAAGGTCGGGGAGGACGGCTTTGCCGTGGGGGTGCTGGGTGTGTTGGCCATGCCGGTTCCGCGTCAGATGCTAGGGCAACGTGCTGCTGCCTGAGGGCGTGAATCTACCAAAGCGTTGCGCCTGGCGCACCTGGCTTGGCCCGTGTTCGCGGTGCTCCGCCGGCACCCACAAGGGCCGCATCAGGCCTGCACGGTACCTGTAGGAGCCGGCTTGTTGGCTCTCATAGAACAAACTACAACTGATTGATTTAACACGGACCCTGTGGGAAGCGGCCTCGTGTCGCGATGGGCTGCGCAGCAGCCCCGGCAATTTTGCATGAGGCCGAGGCCTTGGGGCCGCTTCGCGCCCCATCGCGACACGAGGCCGCTTCCCACAGAGACCGTGGCGCATCTGCGGGACCAGTTCTCTGCGCGACAGCGCAGGCCTGAATCCAGGCGCCAAACCACCCTACAACGGCGTCAAGGTATTCATCACCGTATGCAACGCCACCCGCGTGTCGTCCAGTTGCACCAGCGAGGCATGCCGCGCGGCGAGGGCGTCGCGGTTCTGGATGGCGGTGAGGATCGCCTTGTGCCGCGGCAGGCTCAGGCACTGGATGTCCGGGTCGGGGCGGCGGTTGGTGATGTTGATCGACTCGCGCAGCGGCAACGACAGCATGTTGCACATGTAGGCCAGCAGGTCGTTGTGGGTGGCTTCGGCGATGGCCCGGTGAAAGTCCAGGTCGGCCTGCAGCAGGTCTTCGTGGTTGGTCGCGGTTTCCATGCCCAGGTAGGCTTTTTCGATGGCGGCGATGTCGTCGTCGGTGGCGGTGACCGCGGTCATGGCCGCGATCTCCGGCTCGAGGATGCGCCGTACCCCGGACAGGGTGTCGAAGAACTTGCTGTGCGGGGTGGATTGCATCAACCAGGCCAGCACGTCCGGGTCGAGCAGGTGCCATTTCGACCGTGAGCGCACCACCGCCCCCACCCGTGGCTTGGAATACACCAGGCCCTTGGCGCTGAGCACCCGGGTCGCCTCGCGCAATACCGAGCGGCTGACCTGGTATTGCTCGCACAGCGTGGACTCCATGGGCAGCCGCTCTTCCGGCTTGAAACGGCCGGAAACGATGGCCATGCCCAGATCCTGGACGATCTGGGAATGCATGCTCTTGCGCGGCTTGGGCGGCTGTTTATCCATACAAAGGGGGCGGCTCTGGTTGAATGGGCGGCGCTATATTACCCCAATCAATGGGAATGACGGGGGACTTCGGCCCCGCGACAGCCCACCAGGAAGTCGAAGTCGCAGCCCTGGTCGGCCTGCATCACGTGGTCGATGTACAGCTGGCGGTAACCGCCCACCAGCAGTTGTTGGGGGGCTTGCAGGTCGGCCATGCGCGCGGCCAGCTCGGCCTCGGGAATGTCCAGGTGCAGGCGGCCGTTGGCGCAGTCGAGCTCGATCCAGTCACCTTCCTGCACCGCAGCCAGCGGCCCGCCGGCGGCGGCTTCCGGCGCCACGTGCAGCACCACGGTGCCATACGCCGTACCGCTCATGCGCGCATCGGAAATACGCACCATGTCGGTCACACCCTGGGCCAGCAGCTTGGCCGGCAGGCCCATGTTGCCGACCTCGGCCATGCCCGGGTAACCCTTGGGCCCGCAGTTCTTCATCACCAGGATCGAGCTGGCATCGACTTCAAGCGCTGGGTCGTTGATGCGCGCCTTGTACATGTCGAAGTTCTCGAACACCACGGCGCGGCCACGGTGCTGCATCAGCTCAGGGGTGGCGGCGGAGGGCTTGAGCACCGCGCCAGATGGCGCCAGGTTGCCGCGCAACACGCAAATACCGCCGTCGGCACGGATCGGGTTGTCGAGGCTGCGGATCACCTGGTCTTCGCCGTAGATCGGCGCCTCCCGGGTGTTCTCGCCGAGAGACTTGCCATTGACCGTCAGGGCGTCGGGGTGGGGGATCAGGCCGGCTTCACCCAGTCGGCGCAATACCGCCGGCAGGCCGCCGGCGTAGTAGAACTCTTCCATCAGGAAGCGCCCGGACGGCTGCAGGTCGACGATGGTCGGCATGCCGCGGCCGATGCGGGTCCAGTCGTCCAGGTCGAGCTCGACGCCAATGCGCCCGGCGATGGCCTTGAGGTGGATCACCGCGTTGGTCGAGCCGCCGATGGCCGCGTTGACGCGGATGGCGTTTTCGAAGGCCTGTTTGGTCAGTATTTTCGACAGCTTCAGGTCTTCGCGCACCATTTCCACCGCGCGCATGCCCGACATGTGCGCCAGCACGTAGCGCCGTGCATCCACCGCCGGGATGGCCGCGTTGTGCGGCAGGGAAGTGCCCAGTGCCTCGGCCATGCAGGCCATGGTCGAGGCCGTGCCCATGGTGTTGCAGGTGCCGGCCGAACGGGACATGCCGCCCTCGGCGGCGAGGAAGTCATCAATGCTGATGGTGCCGGCCTTGACCTGCTCGCTGAGCTGCCACACCACGGTGCCCGAGCCGATGTCCTTGCCCTTGTGCTTGCCGTTGAGCATCGGCCCGCCGGTGACCACGATCGCCGGCACGTCGCAGCTGGCCGCGCCCATCAGCAGGGCCGGGGTGGTCTTGTCGCAGCCGGTCAGCAGCACCACGCCGTCGATGGGGTTGCCGCGGATTGCTTCCTCCACATCCATGCTCGCCAGGTTACGGGTGAGCATGGCGGTGGGGCGCAGGTTGGACTCGCCGTTGGAGAACACCGGGAATTCCACCGGGAAGCCACCGGCCTCGATCACCCCGCGTTTTACGTGCTCGGCTATCTGGCGAAAGTGCGCGTTGCACGGGGTGAGTTCCGACCATGTGTTGCAGATGCCGATGATCGGCTTGCCCTGGAACTGGTGGTCGGCGATGCCCTGGTTCTTCATCCAGCTGCGGTACATGAAACCGTTCTTGTCGGCGGTGCCGAACCATTGGGCCGAGCGCAGGGTGGGCTTCTTATCAGACATGATCGACTCTCTTATTGTAAGACTATAGTGTGCGTCCTGAGGGCTAACATAGGTCAAAAATTGGGCGTTTGGAAGTGTTGTGGTGCAAATAGTACTACTATATAGTCGGTTGCAGCGATGGAATGACCCTGACGGATTTCCGTGAGAGGCGCCCCCAAGGTTCGATAACAAAAACAATCGGAGACCTGCCCCATGAGCCACGAACAGCGGCTTGTTCGCCGCATCACGCTGAAACTGATCCCGTTTTTGATCCTGCTGTACCTGATCGCCTACGTGGACCGGTCTGCGGTGGGCTTTGCCAAGCTGCACATGGGCGCCGACGTCGGCATCGGTGATGCGGCCTACGGGCTGGGCGCCGGGCTGTTCTTCATTGGTTATTTCCTGTTCGAGATCCCCAGCAACCTGATGCTCGAGCGCTTCGGCGCGCGGCGCTGGTTCGCGCGCATCATGCTCACCTGGGGCGCCATCACCATCGGCATGGCCTTCGTGCAGGGGCCCTACAGCTTCTATGTGATGCGCTTTCTGCTCGGCGCCGCCGAGGCCGGGTTCTTCCCCGGCGTTCTCTACTACATCACCCAGTGGTTCCCGGTTCGCCACTGCGGCAAGATCCTCGGCCTGTTCATCCTTTCCCAACCGATCGCCATGCTGGTCACCGGCCCCGTGTCCGGCGGCCTGCTTGGCATGGAAGGCATCCTCGGGCTGCATGGCTGGCAGTGGCTGTTCATCGTCATCGGTACCCCGGCGCTGCTGCTGACCTGGCCGGTGCTGAGCTGGCTGCCGGATGGCCCGGCGCAGGTGAAGTGGATGAACCAGGCCGAGAAGGACTGGCTGGCCGGCGAGTTGCAAAAGGACCTGGAGGCCTACGGCCAGACCCGCCACGGCAACCCGCTGCACGCCCTCAAGGACAAGCGGGTGCTGCTGCTGGCGCTGTTCTACCTGCCCGTGACCTTGAGCATCTATGGCCTGGGCCTGTGGCTGCCGACCCTGATCAAGCAGTTCGGCGGCAGCGACCTGGTGACCGGGTTCGTGTCCTCGGTGCCGTACCTGTTCGGGATCATCGGCCTGTTGATCATCCCGCGCAGCTCCGACCGCCTGAACGACCGCTACGGCCACCTGGCCGTGCTCTACGTGCTGGGCGCCGTCGGCCTGTTCCTCAGCGCCTGGCTGACCTTGCCGGTGTGGCAGCTGGCGGCCCTGTGCCTGGTGGCGTTCGCGCTGTTTTCGTGCACCGCGGTGTTCTGGACCTTGCCCGGGCGCTTCTTCGCCGGCGCCAGCGCCGCGGCCGGCATTGCCCTGATCAACTCGGTGGGCAACCTGGGCGGCTACATCGGCCCGTTCGTGATCGGCGCGCTCAAGGGCTACACCGGCAACCTGGAGTCGGGGCTGTACTTCCTGGCCGGGGTGATGGTGTTCGGCCTGGTGCTGACCGGCGTGGTGTACCGCCAGCTGGAGCGCAAGCACGTGCTGCCGGTTGAACAGTTCGCCGCCAGCGCCCGGGGGGCGACCCGCATCTGACCCTTTGATCGGCAGCCGCGCGATCAAGCTTATCTACAGGAGAAACCCATGCGTCTGGTGCAATTCGAATTGAGTAACGGCGAGCACCGCGTCGGTGTGGTCGAGGGCGGCCAGGTACGCGAGGTGCAGGCAGCGCGCACCACGCGTGACCTGGCGCTGGCGGCGATCGAGGCGGGCGTCAGCCTGCAGCAGCAGGTACAGGCCCTGGGCCTGGGTGCCAGCCATGACTATGCCGAGCTGCTGGCGGCACTGCGCATCCTGGCGCCGCTGGACCACCCGGACCCGGCCCACCTGCTGGTCAGCGGCACCGGCCTGACCCACCTGGGCAGCGCCGCAGCGCGAGACAAGATGCACCAGCAGGCCGGCGATGAAGCGGCCATGACCGACACCATGCGCATCTTCAAATGGGGCGTGGAGGGCGGCAAGCCTGCCGCCGGCCAGGCGGGCGTGCAACCGGAATGGTTCTACAAGGGTGACGGCAGCTGCGTGGTGCGCCCCGGCCAGGCGTTCCCTGTACCGCCGTTCGCCGAAGACGCCGGCGAAGAGCCCGAGCTTGCCGGCCTTTATGTGATCAGCCCCGAGGGCAAGCCTTATCGCCTGGGTTATGCGCTGGGCAACGAGTTTTCCGACCATGTGACCGAGCGCAAGAACTACCTGTACCTGGCGCATTCCAAGCTGCGCAGCTGCAGCTACGGCCCCGAGCTGCGGGTGGGCGAGCTGCCGCAGCACCTGGCCGGCACCAGCCGTATCCTGCGTGACGGCCAGGTGCTGTGGCAAAACGAGTTTCTCAGCGGCGAGGCCAACATGTGCCATAGCCTGGCGAACCTTGAATACCACCATTTCAAGTACCGCCAGTTCCTGCGCCCGGGGGATGTGCACGTGCACTTCTTCGGTACCGCGACGCTGTCCTTCGCCGACGGCATTCGCACCCGCCCGGGGGATGTGTTCGAGATCAGCCAGCCGGCATTCGGCGCCCCGCTGGTGAACGGTATCGCAGCCGCCGAGGCGGCCTTCGCCCCAGGCGCTGTGGGCACACTTTAAGGAGCGCCTGATGTGCTACCAGTACGACCCCGACAGCCTGCTGCCCGAGCCATTGCGCAACGCCAACCCGTTGCGCATTCTGCAGCGGGTGGATGACGCGCCGTCGGTCGATTCGCTGTAACGTACGCCTGCGAACCTATCTACCCAGCAAGGAGGCTTCATGACGTGCATCGCCGTTACCCCGCACCGCGCGCAGTTGGGCGAGGGCCCGTTCTGGGACGCGCCCACCCAGGCGCTGTATTGGGTCGATATCGCCGCCAGGCAGGCGCTGCGCCTGCAGGGCTCGCAGGTGCAGGTGTGGCAGTTGCCCGAGCACGTCTCGGCGTTCATCCCCTGTGCCAGCGGCGATGCGCTGGTGACCCTGAGCAGCGGCGTGCATCGCCTGGACCTGGCCACGCAAGCCCTGACCCTGCTGTGCGTGGCCGACCCGCACGCCGGCAACCGTGCCAACGAGGCGCGCTGCGATGCCCAGGGCCGCCTGTGGCTGGGCACCATGCAGAACAACCTCGGCGAGCAGGGTGAAGACCTGCCGGTCACCCGGCGCTCTGGCGGGCTGTACCGCATCGATGCCGATGGCCAGGTCACGCCGCTGCTGCAGGGCCTGGGCATCCCCAACACCTTGCTGTGGAGCGCGCAGGGGCGCCAGGTGCATTTTGCCGACAGCCTGGATGGCACGCTGTACCGCCACACCATCCAGCCCGATGGCCAGCTCGACCCTGCGCAAGCCTGGTTCGGGCCCCATGAACGGGGTGTGCCGGATGGTTCTGCCATGGACAGCGAAGGCTATATCTGGAATGCCCGCTGGGATGGCAGCTGCCTGTTGCGGCTGGCCCCGGACGGCAGCCTCGACCGCATCATCGAACTGCCGGTCAGCCGCCCCACCAGTTGCGTATTCGGCGGCCCGAACCTCACCACCTTGTACATCACCAGTGCCGCCAGCCCGCTGAACCACCCCCTGGACGGCGCGCTGCTAGCCATCGAGGTGCAGGTGCCCGGCACACCCTGTCACCGCTTCGCAGGCTAACCCGCAATACCTCAAAAACAACAACAAGGAGTCACCCGTATGGATCGTCGTCGTTGTATTCGTACCCTGTGCGCCGCCGTGGCGGTCTCGGCCATGGGCCTGGGCAGCCTGGCGCTGGCCGCAGAGCCTGTGAAAATCGGCTTTCTGGTCAAGCAGGCCGAAGAGCCGTGGTTCCAGACCGAGTGGGCCTTCGCCGAAAAGGCCGGCAAGGAACACGGCTTCGAGGTGATCAAGATCGCCGTGCCCGATGGCGAGAAAACCCTGGCAGCCATCGACAGCTTGGCCGCCAACGGCGCCAAGGGCTTTGTCATCTGCCCGCCGGATGTGTCCCTTGGCCCGGCCATCGTCGCCAAGGCCAGGATCAACGACCTCAAGGTGATTGCCGTGGATGACCGCTTTGTCGACGCCAAGGGCAAGTTCATGGAAGACGTGCCGTACCTGGGCATGGCCGCGTTCGAGGTGGGCCAGAAGCAGGGCGCCGCCATGGCCGAGGAGGCGAAGAAGCGCGGTTGGGACTGGAAGGACACTTATGCGGTGATCACCACCTTCAACGAACTGGACACCGGAAAGCAACGCACCGACGGCTCGATCAAGTCGCTGGAAGCTGCCGGCATGCCCAAGGACCACATCCTCACCGCCCCGCTCAAGACCCTGGATGTGCCAGGTAGCATGGACGCCACCAACTCTGCGCTGGTCAAGCTGCCGGGTGCTGCGAAAAACCTGATCATCGGCGGCATGAACGACAACACCGTGCTCGGCGGCGTGCGCGCCACCGAAAGCGCAGGCTTTGCCGCCGCCAACGTGATCGGTATCGGCATCAACGGCACCGATGCCATCGGCGAGCTGAAAAAGGCCGACAGCGGCTTCTTCGGCTCGATGCTGCCCAGCCCGCACCTGGAGGGCTACAACACCGCACTGATGATGTACAAGTGGGTCACCGAAGGCACCGAACCGCCGAAGTACACCGGCATGGAGGACGTGACCCTGATCACCCGCGCCAACTTCAAGCAGGAGCTGGAAAAGATCGGCCTGTGGAAATAAGGCCGTTTGCTTCCCGCCACGGCACCGGCAACGGTGCCGCCTGACCGGTACGATGAGGTGGTCATGCACGCACAACCCAAGCAACAACACAACGCCGGTGCCAGCCTGCGGTTTGACGGCATCTGCAAAAGCTTCCCCGGCGTCAAGGCACTGGACGGCATCAGCTTCACTGCCCACCCCGGGCAGGTGCACGCCCTGATGGGCGAGAACGGCGCGGGCAAGTCGACCTTGCTGAAGATCCTCGGCGGGGCCTACATCCCCACCCGCGGCGCACTGCACATCGGTGAGCGGGCGATGGCCTTCAAAAGCGCCTCCGACAGCCTCGCCAGCGGCGTGGCGGTGATTCACCAGGAGCTGCACCTGGTGCCGGAAATGACCGTCGCCGAAAACCTCTTCCTTGGCCATTTGCCGGCGCGCTTCGGCGTGGTCAACCGCGGCCTGCTGCGCAAGCAGGCGCTGGAATGCCTCAAGGGCCTGGCCGACGAGATCGACCCGGAGCAGAAGCTTGGCCGCCTGTCGCTGGGCCAGCGGCAACTGGTGGAAATCGCCAAGGCGCTGTCCCATGGCGCCCATGTGATCGCCTTCGATGAACCCACCAGCAGCCTGTCGGCCCGGGAGATCGACCGCTTGATGGCGATCATCGCGCGGCTGCGCGACGAGGGCAAAGTGGTGCTGTACGTGTCCCACCGCATGGAAGAGGTGTTTCGCATCTGCAATGCCGTGACGGTGTTCAAGGACGGCCGCCACGTGCGCACCTTCGACGACATGAACACCCTGACCCACGACGCGCTGGTGACCTGCATGGTCGGCCGCGACATCCAGGACATCTACGACTACCGCCCGCGCCCCCACGGCGAGGTGGCGCTCAAGGCCGAAGGCCTGCTGGGCCCCGGCCTGCGCGAACCGGTCAGCCTGCAGGTGCACAAGGGTGAAGTGCTCGGCCTGTTCGGGCTGGTCGGGGCCGGGCGCACCGAGCTGTTGCGCCTGCTCAGCGGCCTGGAACGGGCCAGCGCCGGGCAACTGGAGCTGTGCGGCCAACCACTGAAGCTGCGCTCGCCCCGTGATGCCATCGCCGCCGGCGTGCTGCTGTGCCCGGAAGACCGCAAGAAGGAGGGCATCATCCCGCTGGGCAGCGTGGCGGAGAACATCAACATCAGCGCCCGCGCCAGCCACTCACGGTTTGGCTGGCTGTTGCAAGAGGGCTGGGAAGCCGCCAACGCCGAGCGACAGATCAAGGCCATGCGGGTCAAGACCCCGCACGCTGCGCAGAAGATCAAGTTCCTTTCTGGTGGCAACCAGCAGAAGGCCATTCTCGGCCGCTGGCTGTCGATGCCGATGAAGGTGCTGCTGCTGGACGAGCCGACCCGCGGCATCGACGTCGGCGCCAAGGCCGAGATCTACCAGATCATCCACAACCTGGCGGCCCAGGGCATCGCGGTGATCGTGGTGTCCAGCGACCTGATGGAAGTGATGGGCATTTCCGACCGCATCCTGGTGCTGTGCGAGGGCGCCATGAGCGGCGGGCACAGCCGTGAACAGGCTACCGAATCCAACCTGCTGCAGCTGGCCTTGCCGCGCGGCCTGGCGAACTGAGAGAAGACCATGAGCACTCAAAACGACGCACTGCCGACGGCATCCAAACCTTTGGACCTGCGCGGGCTGCTGGACAACTGGGCGATGCCGCTGGTGGCGGTAGGCATCTTCGTGCTGTGCGCCCTGATGATCGACAACTTCCTTTCGCCGCTGAACATGCGCGGCCTGGGCCTGGCGATTTCCACCGTGGGCATTGCCGCATGCACCATGTTGTTCTGCCTGGCCTCCGGGCACTTCGACCTGTCGGTGGGCTCGGTGATCGCCTGCGCCGGGGTGGTGGCAGCGATCGTGATGCGCGACACCGAAAGCGTGATGCTGGGCATCGGCGCGGCGCTGCTGATGGGGCTGGTGGTCGGGTTGATCAACGGCATCGTCATCGCCAGGCTGCGGGTCAATGCGCTGATCACCACCCTGGCGACCATGCAGATCGTGCGGGGGCTGGCGTATATCTTTGCCGACGGCAAGGCGGTGGGTGTATCCCAGGACCAGTTCTTCACCCTGGGCAACGGCCAACTGTTCGGTGTGCCGGTGCCGATCCTGATCACCATCGTCTGCTTTGTGTTCTTCGGCTGGCTGCTCAACTACACCACCTACGGGCGCAACACCATGGCCATCGGCGGCAACCCCGAGGCGGCGTTGCTGGCGGGGGTGAATGTCGACCGCACCAAGATCCTGATCTTTGCCGTGCATGGCCTGATCGGCGCCCTGGCGGGGGTGATCCTGGCCTCGCGCATGACGTCCGGGCAGCCAATGATCGGCCAGGGCTTCGAGCTAACGGTGATTTCTGCATGCGTGCTGGGCGGGGTGTCGTTGAGCGGCGGTATCGGCATGATTCGCCATGTGATCGCCGGGGTGCTGATTCTGGCGGTCATCGAGAACGCCATGAACCTGAAGAACATCGACACCTTCTACCAGTACGTGATTCGCGGCTCGATCCTGCTGCTGGCGGTGATCATCGACCGCATGAAACAACGCTGATCGGGCCTGGGCCGGCAATGGCAGCGCCATCGCCGGCCCAAGCTTGGGCTCAGTCGGCGGAGAACTTGAAAACGCTGGTCTGGGTGTAGGTCTGCCCCGGGTTCAGGCGGGTCGAGGCGAAGGCGGGCTGGTTGGGGGCGTCCGGAAAGTGCTGGGTCTCCAGGGTGAAACCGCCCCAGTGCAGGTAGGTCTTGCCGGCCTTGCCCTTGACCGAACCATCGAGGAAGTTGCTGGTATAGAACTGCACCCCTGGCTCGCTGGTGTACAGCTGCAGGCGCCGGCCGGATTGCGGGTCGTGCACGTCGGCGGCCAGTTGCTTGATGTCGCCCTTGGCATCCAGCGCCCAGTTGAAGTCGAAGCCGCCTTGCTTGGGCTCGGCGAAGGCCAGTTGCGGGTGCTTGTCCTTGATGTGTTGGCCGATGGGCGTGGGGGTGAGGAAGTCCATCGGCGTGCCCTTGACCGGGGCCAGTTCGCCGGTGGGGATCAACGTCGCGTTGACCGGTGTGTAGTGGCTGGCGTGCAGGGTGGCGACCTGCTTGAGAATGTCGCCGTTGCCGGCGCCTGCGAGGTTGAAGTAGCTGTGGTTGGTGAGGTTGAGCACCGTGGGTTTGTCGGTGTTGGCCTGGTAGGCGATGCGCAGTTCGTTGTGCTCGTTGAGGCTGTAGGTGACTTGGGTCTTCAGGTTGCCGGGAAAGCCCATTTCACCGTCTTTGGACAGGTAGGTGAGGGTGACCCCGACCCAGCCATCGCCCTTCACCGGCGTGGCTTGCCACACCTGCTTGTCGAAGCCCTGGGCGCCGCCATGCAGGGCGTTGGGGCCGTCGTTGAGCGGCACCTGGTAGCGCTTGCCGTCGAGTTCGAAGGCGCCGCCGGCCAGGCGGTTGCCGAAGCGGCCGATGGTCGCGCCAAAGAAGGCGCTGCCGCCCTGGTAGCCCTGCACATCGTCAAAGCCCAGCACCACGTCTGCGAGCTTGCCGTGTTTGTCGGGCACCAGCAGCGATTGCAGCACGCCGCCATAGGTGATCACCGTGGCTTGCATGCCCAGGCTGTTGCGCAGGATGTATTGCTCGACCGGGGTACCGTCACGGGTCTTGCCGAAGGCTTTGTGCTCGCTGCTGAGCCCGGCAGCCTGGGCGCTGCCGGTGGCGATCAGCATCGACAGGGCAAGGCCGCAAAGCTTGGGGTGAGGTCGCGTCATCATCGAATTCCTTTTGTTATTTTTGAGTGAAATAGTTCTACTAATGTGCGATATTTTGCCGGTAAGACAGCGAATTTATAGCTGGTGACGCCGCCTTTGCAAAATAAAATAAGACTATATAGGTGAGGCTTTGAAAATGACCGATCAGACCCCGAACGCCGTGTACCACGACCTCGAAGGCAAGACCGTGCTGATTTCAGGGGGCGCCTCGGGGATTGGCGAGTTCATGGTGCGTGCCTTCGCCGCCCAGGGCGCCAGGGTTGCGTTCGTCGACCGCGCCCAGCGCCAGGGCGAGCGCCTCGAAACACTGCTGCGCAGCCAGGGGCACACGGTGGAATTCGTGCATTGCGACATCACCAATGACCTTGATTACCGCGCCGCCATCAGCCGCTTCGAGCAGTCGCTGGGGCCGATCACGGTGCTGGTGAACAACGCGGCCAACGACCTGCGCCACAGCCTGCAGGAGGTGGACTCGGACACCTTCGACCGGCTGATCGCGGTCAACCTCAAGCATGCGTTTTTTGCTGCCAAGGCCGTGGTGCCGATGATGGAGCGGGCGGGCGGTGGCGCGATCATCAACCTGGGTTCGGTGGGCTGGATGATGGCCTCGGCCGGCTATCCGGTGTATGCGGCCAGCAAGGCCGCCGTGCACGGCATGACCCGTGCCCTGGCGCGCGAGCTGGGCGCGCAGCGCATTCGGGTCAATACACTGGTGCCGGGTTGGGTGATGACGGAAAAGCAGCTGGCCATGTGGGTCGATGATGCGGCCAAGGAGCTGATCGCCCGCAGCCAGTGCCTGCCGGGCAGCGTGCTGCCGGAGCATATCGCCGAAATGGCGCTGTTTCTGGCATCCGATGCCTCGGCGATGTGTTCGGCGCAGAACTTCATTGTCGATGGTGGTTGGGTCTAGCCAGTGCGAGTTTCATCGCCAACAGGGCTGCTGCGCAGCCCATCGCGGGCAAGCCCGCTCTCATAGAGCAAACGGCAACTCATTGATTTAACACGGTCCCTGTGGGAAGCGGCCTTGTGTCGCGATGGGGCGCGAAGCGGCCCCAAGGCCTCGACCTCATGCAAAATTGCCGGGGCTGCTGCGCAGCCCATCGCGACACAAGGCCGCTTCCCACAGGGACCGTAGCGCATCTGCGAGACCAGTTTTCTGCGCGACAGCGCAGCCCGAAAGGGCTGGGTGATCTCCTACAGGGTTGCGCAAGGCCCAGGCCGGCGCGCTACCTGTAGGAGCCGGCTTGCCGGCGATGAGGCCGGTACGGGCAGCGCAAGAAGGTTGTTCCAACAGGGCACGCGTCGAGTGAGCGCGTTGGGATGTGTGCCCTCGGCTAAAGCTTCATCCCCAACTCCGCCGACAACCTCGCAGTGGCGTCCTTGACCTGCGGAATCAGCTCGGCCATTTTTTCCAGCGGCATGTACGGCACGGTACTGGCGATGCTGATGGCCGCAACGATGGCCTTGCTGGCATCGCGCACCGGCGCCGCCACGCAGCGTATCGATGGCTCGTTGTCTTCCAGGTCGAAGGCGTAACCGCCGGCGGCATACTCAAGCATGCGCTGCTGGAACTGCGCCCAGGTCTGCTCGGTGTGCAGTGGCCGGAACTGGCCGTGCTCACCCGCCGGTACGCTGATTTCATACAGCCGTTGCCACGTCTGCGGGCTGTCATCGAGCATCAACGCCTTGCCGATGCCGGTGCGTGCCAGGGGCATGCGGTGGCCAACCCGCGAGCGCATTTCCGGGCCATGGCGCCCCGGGGTCTTGTGCAGGTACAGCACCTCGTCGCCTTCGCGAATGGCCAGGTGGATGGTGTCGCCGGTCTGGGCCGACAACGCGTCCAGGTAGGGCAGGGCCAAGGTCGTCAGCGGCAGTTCTTCACGCGCCTGAAAACCCAGCTCGATCAGCTTCGGCCCAAGCAGGTAGCCGACCTGAGGCACCACCCGCAGGTAGCGCTGGGCCACCAGGCAACTGGCCAGGCGGTGGGTGGTGCTGCGGGTGGTACCGAGCAACCGGGCGATGTCCTTGAGGTCGTGGGCGCCGTTGGCCACCGCCTGCACCACGCCCAGGCCGCGCAGCAGGGTCTGGGTGCCGGCCGGCGCAGCGTCCTCGGTATTTTCAGGGGTGTCTTGGTGCATGTTCAGCCTTGGTCTCGGGCAGGGTGGCGGGCGCCATTATGGTCGCCCGCAAGCCAGGGCCACAACCGGGTGGCAGGGGGCGCGACGCTTGATCACCATTCGGCGAAACTGCCATCGGCATGGCGCCACACCGGGTTGCGCCAGCGGTGGCCTGTGCGGGCACGCTCGATCACGTATTCTTCGTTGATCTCGATGCCCAGGCCCGGGCCGTTGGGGATCTTGACGAAGCCCTGGTGGTAGTCGAACACCCGCGCATCCTTCACGTAGTCGAGCAGGTCGTTGCTCTCGTTGTAATGGATGCCCAGGCTCTGTTCCTGAATGAACGCGTTGTAGCAGGCCGCATCCAGCTGCAGGCACGCGGCCAGGGCAATCGGGCCGAGTGGGCAGTGCAGGGCCAGGGCTACGTCGTAGGCCTCGGCCATGTTGGCGATCTTGCGGGTTTCGGTGATGCCGCCGGCGTGGGAGGCATCGGGCTGGATGATGTCGACGTAGCCTTCGGCAAGCACCCGCTTGAAATCCCAGCGCGAGAACAGCCGCTCGCCGAGGGCGATCGGCGTGCTGGTCAGCGGCGCCAGCTCCTTGAGCGCTTCGTAGTTTTCGCTGAGCACCGGCTCTTCGATGAACATCAGCTTGAACGGGTCGAGCTCTTTCATCAGCACCTTGGCCATCGGCTTGTGCACCCGGCCGTGAAAGTCCACGCCGATGCCCACGTTCGGGCCCACGGCATCACGCACGGCGGCGACATTGGCCAGGGCGCGGTCGACCTTCTCGAAGCTGTCGAGAAACTGCAGCTCTTCGGTGCCATTCATCTTCACGGCGGTGAAGCCCCGGCCGACGGCCTCTTGCGCGGCCCGTGCGGTGTCTGCCGGGCGGTCGCCGCCAATCCATGAGTACACGCGGATCTTGTCGCGCACCTGGCCGCCCAGCAGGTCGCTCACCGACACCCCCAGCGCCTTGCCCTTGATGTCCCACAAGGCCTGGTCGATACCGGCCAGGGCGCTCATGTGCACGGCGCCACCCCGGTAGAAGCCGCCGCGGTACAACACCGTCCAGATGTCTTCGATATTGCGCGGGTCCTTGCCGATCAGGTAGTCGGCCAGCTCTTCAACGGCGGCGGCGACGGTGTGGGCACGGCCCTCGACCACCGGCTCGCCCCAGCCGCTGACGCCCTGGTCGGTTTCAACCTTCAGAAAGCACCAGCGCGGCGGGACGATGAAGGTGGTCAGTTTGGTGATTTTCATCTGCTTGGCTCCTTTACGTAACTGAAATGGCCGGCTTGTATGGAGGCGAGCATCAGTGCAGGGCCTGCCACGCCGTCACATAGGCCTGCGCATTGGCCGCCACCTGCCCAGGCGTCATGCCCGGCTTGAACAGGCCGGAGCCCAGGCCGAAGCCTTTTACCCCCGCCTCGACGAACCCCTGCATGTTGCCCGGGGTGACACCCCCGACCGGGGCCAGCACGGTCCCCGCCGGCAGCACTGCCAGCCAGGCCCTGACCACGGCCGGGCCGATCTGCTCGGCGGGGAACAGCTTGAGCATGTCGGCACCTTCGGCCAGCGCCGCGAAGGCCTCGGTCGGGGTGGCGACCCCCGGCGCCAGGGCCAGGCCGGCCTGTTTGGCCGCGCGCAGCACCCGGGCATCGCTGTGGGGCATGACGATCAGCTGCCCGCCGGCCGCCTTCACTTGCCCGACCTGCTCGGGCGCCAGCACCGTACCTGCGCCTATCAGGCAATCGCCAGGCAAGCTATCGCGCAGGATGCGAATGCTGTCGTAAGGCTCGGGGGAGTTGAGCGGCACCTCGATCACGCGAAACCCTGCGGCGTACAGCACCTCGCCGATGGCGGCGGCTTGTTGCGGGTGCAGCCCCCGCAGGATGGCGATCAGGCCGTTTTGCGCCAGTGCGTGCTTGAGCATGTGAAGGCTCCAGTGAAGTTCAACGGGGAAGGGGGTTGGTGATCAGCCCGGCGGCCACGGCCAGTTGCCACAGGCCCTGCTCGGTGGCCTGCTCGGCCAGGCTCACCTGGGTAAAACCGCAGGCGCCGAGGGCCCGGCGGTAGCGGCTGCACAGTTCGGCATTGCCCACCAGCACCAGCGCTGGCAACTGCGCGCCGCCACGGCGCTGGCGCTGCACATGGGCCAGCGCCGCAAGCTCGTGGCCGATCAACAGGCCCGACAGGTAGTCCACTTGCGCAGCGCCGCTGAGCTCGCCGGTGAGCCCCAGGCTGCGCGCGCTGAACAGCGTCGACAGCACGCCGGCTTGGCCGTGCGCCGACAGCGCCACCTGCACGCCGCGGTCGAAGGCCTGGCCATCGAACCCGCTGCCGGGCTGCTGGGTTCGCCCCAGGATGCTGTGCTGGCTGAGCACGGCGAAGACCTCGCCGGTCATGAAGGTGTCGAAGTGCGCGATGCGGCCATTGACCACCTGCACCCACTTCGAATGGCTGCCCGGCAGGCCGATCAGCAGCCCGGCCTGTACCTGCGGGGGCAGGGCATGCAGCACGCCGAGCACCTGGGTTTCTTCGCCGCGCATCACATTGGGCAGGGGCGAGCGTTGAATCACACCGGGGACGATGTGCACATCGATGCCGCGCCTGCTGCGCACGCGCTGCAGTGTGCTTGCCAGCTTGCTGGCGTCGGTGGGGGTTTCGCAGTAGGGGGCTTCGCGCCAGCCCTGGGCGCTGCCGACCATGCCGCAGGCGATCACGGGCACATCGTGGTGGCTGTCCAGCCAATCGCCGCAGGCCTGCTCGAAGGCCAGCTCGAAGCCGTCGCTGCCGGGGTGGCCATTGACAGGGTGTGGCGCCTGGGGCAACTGCATCACCCCCAGCGGCAGCGAACGCTGTTCGAGCACCTCGCCGCCCGCACCCAGCTTGTAGGCCCGTAACGAGCTGGTTCCCCAATCGAGCGCGATCAGTTTTGCCTGCATCGATTCACCTGTTGTGTTTTTGGGTAGTGAATGAGCAGGACTATACCGTGCTAGCGTTAAATCTCAATATGTAAATTTACATCCCATATAGTGGGATTTATTGGGCGAGTTTGAAATCTGCGGCCGATCCATGTGGCAGCGGGTTTACCGTAAACCCGCTGCCACAAAAACCGGTTATCACGCCGGGTTCTCAGTAGTTCCAGAACCCGGCAACCCAGCGGAAGCCTTCACCGTCCAGCGCCACCCGCCCTACGGAAGGGAATGGCAGGTGGGTCGCCACGAACAACTCGCCGCTGGCGGCGGCTTCGTTCAACAGCGCCACCCTGACCCGTACCGACTCTTGCGGGTCGTGCTCGAAGCCGTTGTGCCAGTCCGGGTGGTCGAAGGCTACCGGGAACAGCGCATCGCCGGCGAAGGTCAGCCGCTGCCCGCCCGAGTTGACGTACACCACGCAATGCCCGGGGGTATGGCCGCCGGTCAGGCTGGCGACCACGCCGGGCGCCACTTCATGGGTCCGTTCAAAGGTGCGGATCTTGCTGGCGTAGGCTTGCATGAAGGCCTTGGCCGTGGCCCGCAGTACATCCGGCACCGGCTGTGGCATGTCGGTTTGCGAGAAGTCCGGGGCGGCCCAGAACGCGACCTCGGTCGCGCTGACATGCACCTTCACATCCGCCCGCAAGCGGTTCTTCACCTCATCCACCAGCAGGCCGCCGATATGGTCCATGTGCATGTGGGTGATGACGATATCGGTGATCGACTCCAGCGCGATGCCGGCCGCCGCCAGGCGTTTCGGGAACTGCCCGGCCCGCGGGAAACCGGGGAACTGGCCACCCAGCCCGGCATCCACCAGGATCACCTGTTCGCCGCTGCGTACCAGCAGCACGTTCAGGGCCCAGTCGAAGTTGTCCGGCCCGAGGAACATCTCCTTGAACCAGGCGGCACGGGCGGCCGGGTCGGCATTGGTCGACATGGTTTCGGTGGGCAGCGGCAGCACGCCGTCGCTCACCACCAGCACATCGATGTCGCCGACTTTCACGGCATAGCGCGAGGGCACCAGTTCTTCGGTTTCGCTGGCAACCACGTTGTTGATTGGCATTGTCATGGTCGTTCTCCTGCTGGGTTGGATCGCCGGGCGCGGCTCAGGCCACGGGGATCGAGGGGTCGGCAGAGGCCAGGGCAGTGGCGCGCTCGGCAGCCGGCGGGTAGATCCACACGGTGTTGATCTGGGTCTTGAGTTCCTTGGCTTCGCCTTTGACCAGCTTCAACTGGCGGTCCCAGCCCTCGCTGTACACCGCGCCCCAGGCGCCCAGGTCCAGGCAGGTCACGTACTTGGGCTGGCGGTACGGGGTGGGCGCCACACCCAGCAGGTCGGCTGCGGCGTTGTTGCCGGCATGGCGGCCCAGGCTGATGGCGTGCTGGCAGGACATCACCGAGAAGTTGCCGATATCGTCGGTGGCGGCATAGGCCACATCGCCTGCGGCAAATACATGCTCCAGGCCGCGCACCTTGAGGTTGCCGTCCACATGCAGGCGGCCCTGATGGTCACGTGCGCTGGTCAGCTGTTCGGTCAGTGGGCTGGCGCGCATGCCGGCGGTCCAGACCACGGTCTGGCTTTCGATATGCCGGCCGTCAGCCAGGGTCACGCCATTGGCGTCTACCGCAGCCACGGTGGCGCCGACCACCCATTCGATACCCAGTTCGTCCGAGGCTTCGATGATCGATGGCCGGATACCTTCGCCCAGGGCGGCCCCGATGCGCTCGCCACGGTCGATGAGGATCACCCGCACCTGCTGGTCTGCGCCCAGCGCCGCACGCAGGCGGGCGGGCATTTCCGTGGCGGTCTCGATGCCGGTGAAGCCACCGCCGGACACCACCACGGTGTTGCGGGCAGCGCTGGCAGGCTGTTTGCCCAGTGCCATCAGGTGCTGCTCAAGGCGCGCGGCCGATTCGATCTGGTCGACGTCGAAGCTGTGCTGGCCCAGGCCAGGCACGGGGGGGCGGGCCAGCTGGCTGCCACTGGCCAGGATCAGCCGGTCATAGGCCAGTTGCGCCGGCTGGCCGGCTTGGTCGCGGTAGCTTACCCGGCGCGCCTGTTCGTCGATGCTTTCGGCGCTGCCCTTGACGAAGCGAACGTCCACGGCGTCGAACAATGCCTGCAGCGGGGCGAACATGCTGTGCACGTCGGCTTCATAAAAGCGTGGGCGGATGCGCAGCTCGGCCTGCGGGGCCAGAACGGTGATCTGCACGTCCTGCCGGCCATGCATGTCGAGCAGGCGCGCGGCGCTCAGGGCGCTCCACAGGCCGGCGAAACCTGCACCAATAACCACAAGTTGCTGTTTCATGATCGTGCTCCTGACTTGAACGGGTAAGGGTTGTGAACTTCAGCCTTGGCGAGAGGCTGTTGGGCCAGCCGTTCGCTGTAGGTTGATGCTAATCAGGGGCAGGGGCGGGCACACTTCTGCATGGGTATGGCGTGGCTTACGCATGGGGGTCAAGCGGGTATACCTAGGTATCGCGGGGATTGTTCAGCGGTGCAGGGCGGACTCGATGCAGTCCAGCAGCCGTTCGGCTTCGAATGGCTTGGGCAGGCAGCTGACCACGCCAGGCATGTTTGTGCTGATGCGCGCACGCTGCCCCGGGTGGGCGCTGATGAAGATCACCGGGATGTCGAAGCCGCGGGCCTGCAGCTGGCCCAGCAGCTCGACACCGCACATGCCGGGCATCTGGATGTCGCAGATCAGGCAGCGCGCCTGGCCGGGGCCATCGGAGGCGAGAAAGTCACCGCCGCTGGCGAAGGTGCGGGCACGGTAGCCGGTGGCGCGCAGCAGGCCGTCGAGGGCATCGCGCAGCGACTCGTCGTCGTCAACGACGGCTATCAGGGTGGCGGTGGGCTGCTGCATGGGCGATCTGCTCCTGGCGGCCTGTGGCATGCCTCCAAGATACCCCGTCGCGCAAGGGGCAGAAGTATACCTAGGTATAGCCGGGCAATACCTGCGTCTGGCGGTGCCAGTTAGCAGTGGCCAAAGCCGTGAAGCTTGCCCAACAATAGGCTAGTTTTTTCACCTGCCAACCGCACGCGGCGTAACGCTTCAAGGAGCGCACATGGCTTTACAGGGCACGCACGACTCGAACGAGCCGGTGGTGTACATCGTCGATGACGACGAGTCCATGCGCCTGGCCCTGGACGGGCTGTTCCGTTCGGTCGGCCTGCAGGTGCAAGGCTTTGCCAGCACCCAGGACTTTCTGGCCTTCCCGCGCAAGGCCGTGCCCGGTTGCCTGGTGCTCGACGTGCGCCTGCGCGGCGAGAGCGGCCTGGCGTTCCAGGCGCAGATGGAGCAGGGCGGGGTGCGCATTCCGGTGGTGTTCATGACCGGGCATGGCGACATCGCCATGTCGGTCAAGGCGATGAAGGCGGGGGCGGTGGACTTTCTGGCCAAGCCGTTTCGCGATCAGGACATGCTCGACGCGGTGGCCAATGCCCTGTCACGCGACCGCGAGCGTTTGGCCGGCGAGCAGGCCGCAGTGGCATTGAACCGCGCATTCGAGGCACTGACGCCGCGGGAGCGCCAGGTGCTGGCGTTCGTCATCGCCGGCCTGATGAACAAGCAGATCGCCGCTGAGCTGAGCCTCAGCGAAGTCACGGTCAAGGTGCATCGCGGGCAGATGATGAAAAAACTCGGCGCGCGCTCGGTCGCCGACCTGGTGCGCATGGCCGAGGCACTGGGTGTCGAGCCGTTGCGGCGCACAGTCTGACGCTGCGCGCATTTTTCCAACTCGTTGATGGGGCCTGTACCCATGCCTGGCAAACAGCAAGTCCTGTGGAACGACGGCGATCGCCAGTTTTGCCGGCTGCGGCGCGCAGATGGCAGCTGTGTGCTGTTGATGCGACCGGCCAACGAGCAGCCATCGCCGGCCACCGTCGACCGCCTGGCCCATGAATACGGCCTGCGCGATCAGCTCGACGGCAGTTGGGCGCTGCAGCCCCAGGCCTTGGAGCGCATCAATGGCAAGCCGCGGCTGGTGCTGGGCGACCCCGGCGGGCAGCCCTTGTCGGCCTTGCTGGTGTCGCCGCTGGGCATCGAAACCTGCCTGGAGCTGGCGCTGGCAATCAGCGTTGCCCTGGGCCGCCTGCACCTGGCCGGGCTGGTGCACAAGGACCTCAAACCCCAGCATGTGCTGGTGGGCTGTGACGATGGCCAGGTGCGCCTGACCGGTTTCGGCCTTGCCTCGCGGGTGCCCCGCGAGCGGCAGGCGCCGGAGCCGCCGGAGACCATCGCCGGTACCCTGGCGTACATGGCGCCGGAGCAGACCGGGCGGATGAACCGTTCGGTGGACTCACGCAGCGACCTTTACGCGCTGGGGGTGAGCCTGTACCAGATGCTCACCGGCTCCTTGCCCTTCAATGCCACAGACCCCATGGAGTGGGTGCACTGCCACATCGCCCGCAAGCCATTGCCGCCTTGCGAACGGGTCGCCACCGTGCCGCCGCTGTTGTCACAGCTGGTGATGAAGCTTCTGGCCAAGACCGCAGAAGATCGCTACCAGAGCGCCGCCGGCCTGGAGCACGACTTGCGCCGCTGCCTTGCCGAGTGGCAACGAAGCCTGCACATCACGGCCTTCAGCCTGGATGAGCAAGGCACCCCCGACCGGCTGCTGATCCCGGAAAAACTCTACGGCCGCGAACGCGAGGTGCAGATCCTCGAAGATGCCTTCACCCGCATGGTCCGCAGCAGCGTGCCGGAACTGGTGCTGGTAAGCGGTTATTCAGGTATCGGCAAGTCCTCGGTGGTCAACGAGCTGCACAAGGTGCTGGTACCGCCGCGCGGGCTGTTTGCCAGTGGCAAGTTCGACCAGTACAAGCGCGATATCCCGTACGCCACGCTGGTACAGGCGTTTCAGGGGCTGGTGCGCACCCTGCTTGGCAAAAGCAGCGAGGTGCTGGCCGGGTGGCGCGCGGCCTTGCTGGCAGCCTGCGGGCCAAACGCACGGCTGATGACCGACCTGATACCCGAGCTGCGGCTGATCATCGGCGAGCCTGCGCCGGTGCCGGAGCTGGACCCGCAACAGGCGCAGCGGCGCTTTTCCCTGGTGCTGCGGCGCTTTATCGCGGTGTTTGCCCGCGCCGAGCACCCGCTGGCGCTGTTTCTGGACGACCTGCAGTGGCTGGACGCAGCCACCCTCGAGCTGCTCGAAGACCTGCTCACTCACCCGGAGCTGCGCTACCTGATGGTGGTGGGCGCCTACCGCGACAACGAGGTGGATGCCCACCACCCGTTGAGCGCCAGGCTGCAGGCGATTCGCAGGGCCGGGGCACCGGTGCACGAGGTGCGCCTGGCACCGCTGGCGCGCCCGCACATCGAACAGCTGATCGCCGAGTCGCTGCACTGCCCGGCGCCCAGCGTGATGGGCCTGGCCCAGCTGGTGCAGGACAAGACCGCCGGCAACCCGTTTTTCGTCATCCAGTTTCTCCAGGCACTGGCCGAGGAGTCGCTGCTCGCCTACGACCCTGCTGCCCGGCGCTGGCGCTGGGACTCGCAGCGCATCCATGCCAAGGGCTACACCGACAATGTGGTCGACCTGATGGTGGGCAAGCTGGCGCGCCTGCCGCTGGCCACCCGCCAGGCGCTTCAGCAACTGGCCTGCCTGGGCAACGTGGCGCAGGCACAAACCCTTGCCCTTGTGCTGGGCGTGCCGCTGGAACGGGTGCAGGCGGTGCTGTGGGCCGCGGTGCGGCTGGAGCTGGTGGCGCTGCAGGAGGGGAGCTGCAGCTTCGTGCATGACCGCATCCATGAGGCGGCCTACTCGTTGATTGCCGAGCAGGACCGCGCGGCCATGCACCTGCGTATCGGCCGCCTGCTGGCCGGGCGGGTGCAGGCCCGGCACCTTGAGGAAGCCATCTTCGAGATCGTCGGGCAACTGAACCGCGGCGCGGCGCTGATCGAAGCCCGTGCCGAGCGCGAGCAACTGGCGCAGCTCAACTTGCTGGCCGGGCGCCGGGCCAAGGCCGCGTCGGCCTATGGTTCGGCACTGGCCTACCTGGGGGCGGGGGAGCAACTGTTGGAGGGGGCGTGTGCCGCTCACCCCCACGAACTGAGCTTTGCCCTGGCGCTGAACCTGGCTGAATGCGAGTTCCTCACAGGCCAGCTGGGCAGCGCCGATGAGCGCCTGATTGGCCTGGCGCTACGTGCCAGGAGCGCCGCTGAAGGCGTCGCGGTGGCGTGCCTGCACATGGACGTTTGCCTGATGCTCGACCGCAGCGATCGCGCGGTGGCGGTTTGCCTTGCCTGGTTGCGCCAGGTGGGTATTCATTGGGTCGCGCAGCCTGAGGATGACGAGGTACGCGGCGAATATGACCAGATTGCCCGGCTGTTGGGCGAGCGTAGCATCGAGCAGTTGATCGACCTGCCGCTGATGGAGGACGCGACCACCCTGGCCACCCTGGATGTGTTGTGCAAGCTGTTCGCCCCTGCCGTGCAAACCAATGCCAACCTGGCCAGCCTGACCATCTGCAAGGCGGTGAGCCTGAGCCTTGCCTTCGGCAATTGCGATGCCTCTTGCATGCTCTACGCCAACATCGGGCGCGTGTCGCGCCGCTACGGCGACTACCAGACCGGCTACCGCTTTGGGCGCCTGGCCTGCGACCTGGTCGAGCAGCGCGGCCTGCAACGTTTCGAAGCCAACACCTTCTTGTGCTTCTCGATGTTCGTGGTGCGCTGGACGCGCCCGGTCAGCGAGTGCCGCGAGCTGCTGCACCGGGCCTTCGTCGCGGCCAACCGGGTCGGAGACCTGCCGTATGCCGCCTACGTCGGCAACGGCCTGATCTCCGACCAGCTGTTCAGTGGCGAGCCGCTGGGCAGCATGCAGGCAGAGGCAGAGCAGGGCCTGGCCTACGCGCAGAAAGTGCATTTCGGGCTGGTGATCGACTTCATGAACACGCAGCTGGCGTTGATCCGCACGCTGCGTGGGCAAACCGCGGTTTTCGGTTGCCTGGACGACGAACACTTCAACGAGGCGCAGTTCGAGCAGCATCTGAGCGCGGCCCCGGACCTTGCCCTGGCCGCCGGTAAATACTGGGTGCGCAAGCTGCAGGCGCGTTACCTGGCAGGTGACTATGAGGCGGCTGCAGCCTGTGCGGCGCAGGCCAAGGCGCTGCAATGGGTAACCGCGGCGTTTTTCGAGGAGGCCGAGTACCACTTCTTCGCGGCACTGACATTGGCGGCCGGGCAGGGCGTTGATGACGCCACCTTGCAGGCGTTGGCCGAGCACCATGCTGTGATGCAGGTCTGGGCCCAGCAGTGTGCGCCAACCTTCGCCAGCCGGCAGGTGCTGCTCGGGGCCGAAATCGCCCGGCTGGAGGGGCGCCTGGTCGACGCCGAGCACCTTTACGAGCAGGCCATTCAACTGGCGCGCGACAGCGGTTTCGTACATGTGGAGGCGCTGGCCAACGAATTGGCCTCGCGTTTTTATGGCAGCCGCGGGCTGGCCAGAATTGCCCGGGTGTACCTGCGCGATGCGCGTTATGGCTACCTGCGCTGGGGGGCCGAAGGCAAGGTGCGCCAGCTCGACAGCCGCCACCGTTACTTGCGCAATGTCGAGCCGGAACCTGGCCCCACGGCCACCATCGCCACCCCGGTCGAGCACCTGGACCTGGCGACGGTGCTCAAGGTGTCGCAGGCCGTGTCGGGTGAAGTCGACCTGCAAAAGCTGATCACCCAGGTGCTGCGCACGGCCATCGAACAGGCCGGTGCCGAACGCGGCGTGCTGGTGCGCGCCCGTGGCGGCAGTGAGCCGCGTATCGTCGCCCAGGCTAGCGTGGGGGAGGGTGACGTGGTGCGTTGCAATGAACCGGTGAGCAGTAGCTTGCTGGCCGAATCGGTGCTGTACCAGGTGCTGCACACCGGGCAAAGCCTGTGCCTGGACGACGCCATGGCGGATGCAGCGTTCATGGCCGACGACTACATCCACCGCTGCCAGGCCCGCTCGCTGCTGTGCCTGGCGCTGAGCAACCAGTCGCGCCTAGTCGGCGCGCTGTACCTGGAGAACAACCTCAGTGCCGGGGTGTTCGACCCTGCGCGTATCGCGGTGCTGCGCCTGCTCGCTTCGCAGGCCGCCATCTCCCTTGAAAACGCCCGGCTGTATCACGAAGTCGCTGAGCGGGAGGCCAGGAACCGCCAGGTACAGGCCGAACTGGCCCATGCCAACCGTGTCGCCACCATGGGCCAGTTGGCCGCCTCGATCGCCCATGAGGTCAACCAGCCGATCGCCGCCACGGTCACCAATGCCAATGCCGCCATCCGCTGGCTGGGCGCGCAGCCACCGGTGCTGGATGAGGTCGCCCTGGGGCTGGGGCGGATCATCAAGGATGCCAACCGTGCGGCGCAGGTTCTGGGCCGTATTCGCGAACTGATCCGCAAGGCCCCGCCGCAAAAGCAAGTGGTGGACATCAACGCCGTGGTGCTGGAGATGGTCGAGTTCACCCGTGGCGAGGCTACCCGGGGCAGGGCACAGGTGCACACCGAGCTCGCTGAGGGCCTGGCGCAGGTGCTGGCCGACCGGGTGGAACTGCAGCAAGTGCTGCTGAACCTGATCCTCAACGCGCTGGAAGCCATGGCGGAGGTTGAAGGCGCTCGCACCCTGCGCATCAGCACGGCCATCGACCAGGACGGTGTGCGGGTGAGCGTGGCGGATAGTGGGCCCGGGTTCGTCGCGCAAAACCTCGAGCAGGTGTTCGAGCCGTTCTACACCACCAAGGCCACTGGCCTGGGCATGGGGCTGTCGATCTGCCGCTCGATCATCGAAAGCCACGGCGGGCATTTTGCGGCCAGTGCCGGGCAAGGGCCTGGCGCTGTGTTGCAGTTCACCTTGCCGGCGCACCTTGCGCCGGGCGGCTGAAAGCGTATGGGGCGCTGAAAAAGGCTTGACCTTGACACTAGCGTCAAGCCCTTAGCCTTCCCTTCATTGGAGGTTTTATGCAAATCGGAGAGCTGGCCGTGCGTGCCGGCGTCAGTACACGTGCGCTGCGCCATTACGAGGCGCGGCAGTTGCTTGAGTCGTCGCGGCTGGATAACGGCTATCGCGACTACGCCCCCTCCATGGTGCAACGCGTGCTGTGGGTGCGTGAGCTGCTCGAGTGCGGCTTCAGCACCCGGCAGATCCACGGCCTGCTGCAGTTTCTGGAGGAGGAAGAGGACAGCGAGGGCTTTCTGGCCTGCCTGCAGCAGCACATGGAAAAGCTGGTTGCCCTGGATGCGCTGCAGGCTCAGCTGGCCGAGCGCCGTGAACGCCTGGTCGAGAAGATCGGGCGTTATCTGCCGGTGCAGGACGGCCTGGTACGGGCCCCCGATTTGCGGCCTCCACAACCGGTTCATAGGCAACTGATGCTGGAGAAATGATGGGAAAGCTTGCAAACAAGGTCGCCCTGGTTACAGGCGGCAACAGCGGTATCGGCCTGGCCACTGCCCAATGCTTCGCCCGGGAGGGCGCCCAGGTGGTCATTACCGGGCGCCGCCAGGAAGCACTGCAGGAGGCGGTCGGGCTGATCGGTGATCAGGCCCGTGGCATTTGCGCGGACGCCAGCCGGCTGGAGGAACTCGATGCCTTGTACCGGCAGGTGGGCGAGCGCTACGGCCGCCTCGACGTGCTGGTCGCCAACGCCGGCATCATTCGCCCGGCGGCCGGCGAGCAGGTCGATGAGCGCCAGTTCGACGAACAGTTCGACATCAACGTCAAGGGCGTCTTCTACACCATCCAGAAGGCGTTACCGCTGCTGCGCGATGGCGGCGCCATCGTGCTGGTGTCATCCATCGCCCACCTGAAGGCGCTCGAGGCCCATGTGGTGTACGCCGCGACCAAGGCTGCAGTGCGCTCGTTCGCCCGCAGCTGGGCGGCGGAACTCAAGGGCCGGAACATCCGCGTCAATTGCCTGAGCCCGGGCCCGGTGCTGACCCCGATCATCGGCAAGATGGGTATCGGCGAGGCGCAGTTCGGTGCCTTCGAAAAGCAGCTGGCGCAGGTGATCCCACTCGGCCGCCTTGGCCGCCCGGAAGAGCTGGCGAATGCGGCGTTGTTCCTGGCTTCGGATGACAGCAGTTTCATCACCGGCGTTGACCTTTGCGTCGATGGCGGGTTGTCGCAGCTTTGAAGGGGTAAGCCCGCTCTCACAGCTATCAGGCCGGCTTTTCAATTGCTTGAAACCAGCAGGCCGGCGCCGTACCTGTAGGCGCCGGCTTGCCGGCGATGAGGCCGGTACAGGCGACACAAGGCAGTCGCCGCCGCAAAGCCATCTGTTGCGGCCCGCCGGCCCCGTGCCTAGCTCGCGGGCAAAAGGATCACGAAGTTCTTCTTCATGTCTTCCAGCACAGTCCACTTGCCCTTGGCGCCCGGTTCGATTATGAACGTGTCGCCAGCAGCCAGCGTAACGGGGGCGCAGCCCTCAAGCTCGATGACGCAGCAACCACTCAGCACATGGCAGAACTCCCACACCTTGTAGTCGATGCGCCATGCGCCGACGCTGGCTTCCCATTCACCGGAAATACGACCTTGCTGTTCATCGTGATAGTACTTGGAGGTCAGCGTATGAGGGGAGCCTTGCAGCACCTCTTCAAAAAAGGGAAGGTCGCGCACCGGTTGGATATCCAGTTCGCGGAACACGGTCAGTTTCTTGGTCATGATTTTTTCTCGAGCACGGGTTGGGTAGGGCGATACATCAAATAGGCTTCACCGGTTACGCCCAGCATCGGGTGCGCAACGATCTGGCAGGTTTTAACAATCTGAAAGCCGTGGCGTTGGTAGAAGCGGCGGGCACCGTGGTTTTCGGCATAATCGATCAGGCATAGCCCGTTCAGGCCTGCGGCGTCGGCGCGCTGCTGGGCGTGGCGCAGAAACTCGACGCCCAACCCCTGGCTGCGCCAGGCCTCGTCCAGGGCAAGGCTGGAGATGTACAAGGTGTCGGGTATTTCCATGTCGGCATAGGGCGCAAGGACCGGGTCGGTCTCGGCAGGCCGGTCAGGCGTGTCGTGCAGGGCATAGCTATGCATCATGCCGATCACGCGCCCTTCGCAAGTGGCCATCAGGCAGTTCTTGTAGGAGAAGTCGCCCTGTTCCCGGGCGTAGCGAGAGGCACCGACGCTCAGCAATGCCTCACCCGGTGCGGCAAGCTTGCTCCAGATGTAATCGGCCATGCCCTCCGAGGTCAGTTGAAAGAACCGCGCGATATCGTGCGCGTCCGAGGCTTGAGCGGGTCTGAACTCGATAGGCATGCAGGGTGCTTCCGTGGGATCGGGTGGTTGGTTTTCAAGGATTGCGCCTTTGACAGGGGGCAGGGTAGGCGGGTTGAGCGGTTGGCAGCATGCTCAGGGCGAACACCGTCGGTACGAGGTGCGACGTTGCTCCATGCGTAAAGGCACCGCCTTATGGCTCAGGCCTTGGCAAGTCGATCGTGCAGTCGCAGGAAGTTGTGAGGCGAGGGTGGGGCGATGTGAGCCCAGGTCATCAGAATCTAAGGAATGTTTGTTATGAGCCAGCTTGGCAACGACTTGAGGGCCGATTTTGTTGAGGCACTTGAGGAAATCACGACGCTGATGTCCACGGCATACGAACAGCTCGGCCCAGTACCGCAAGACCATGCATTGGCTCAAACAGGTTTACGGGATGGGGGAGAAATCGTTCTTGATTATGTTGATCACAACGAGGCCGGCGTTGCGTTCGAACACCTGCTCTACATGGTTGACGAACCACCGCTGGTTGTTTCTGAAGAGTGTCTGGAGGTGCTAGCCAGGATTGCAAAAACCTTGGGGGTACCATTCACGAGGTGACAGAATTTTGCGTACCTGAAGGTCAGTTTTGGGGCGAGAGCGGGCCTTTGTGATCGGCCGCTTTCGACCCAAAGCGGACGTCCGCCAGATGCCGCTTTCGGCCAAACGCGGGCGCTCGACTGAAATTACCCGGCCTGAGGACACCGGCGTTTAGCCGCTACGAAAAAGCGAATGACAGAGTCATAGCAATGAAGCTGCTTGTGCGCAGCGGTTCAATCCGGACCTGAATGCTTACCCCAGACTTGATTCAATATTGGTAGCGTAGCGTGACCGCAAAATTGCGCGGGTCACCGTAGTACAGACCACCGAAGTTGTTTGAAGTTGGCAAGGACTGGTAATAAACCTTGTCCAGGACGTTGTTGAGGTTGTACTGCACGCTGAACTGTTGGTTGATTTGATAATGCGCGTGCAGGTTGAGCAAGGTGTAGCCACCTTGTTTGATATCGTATCCGCTCACATCGGCAGCAGTGCGGCTCTGGGCATACACATCGCCACCCACACGCCATTGGTCGAGCGCACCGGGCAAGCGGTAGTCCGTCGACACCTTAAGCAGGCGCCGCGGGATCTTGCGGTAGTAGTCCGAGCCTTTGTTGCTGCCGGCAACATACTCGGGATCGCTGTAAGTGTACCCCGCGCTGAGGTTCCAGTTCGCCAATGGCTCGCCTGCAATCTCTAGTTCGAAGCCGCGGTTACGCACTTTCGCGCCGGCCTCATAGCACTTGCTGGTACCGGTAACGCCACAGGTGGGCGACACCGACAGCGCCTCGGGCATATTCTCCAGGTCGGTCTGGAAAATGGCCAACGAGGTGTTCAGGCGGCCATCGAAGTATTCACCCTTGATGCCGGTTTCGTAATTCTCGCCTTCGATCGGGTCAAGCAAGGTGTTGCCGACACCGTAATAACTCTGGGTCTTGTAGATTTCGGTATAGCTGGCATACCAGGTGTGGTGCTTGTCCAGGTCCAGTACCAGCCCGGCGTAGGGCACCAACCGGCCATTCTCCCGGTATTGATCATTGGTGAAGGGGCTGGCCACCTCGTAGTCCGACCAACTCACTCTCGTACCGAGGATCAGGCTAAGGCCATCCGTAAGGCTGAAGCGCGAGGCTCCGTACAGGCCGCGCTCCTTGCGCTTGTAGTTATAGTCCGAGCCAATGGCATTCAGGATGGGGCTGGGCAGCGCACTGTAGTCGAAGTCGGTGATGTTGATCGTGGGGTTATTGGTGGCGCTCTTGATTACAGCGTCGAACTCGTCCTGGCGGCTGTTGGCCCCCAGCATCAACTGGTGCTTGCGCCCGAACAGCTCGAAGGGCCCGGTAGCATAGAGGTCCAGCGCGAACTGAGTGTCTTCGTAGTCGGCCTGGGAGACGGTCATGCGGTAGTTGTCACCCGCTACCCGGTTCGGGTACGCGGAGAGAAAGTCGGCGCTCGACCAGATCGCGTTCATGGCCAGGGTCAACTTCCACTCATTGTCGAAGTTGTGCGTGACATCGCCGAACAGCGTGTAGTTGTTGCGGTCCAGGTGGGCCCACTTGCCGTTGAGGTTGGTGGAACGCGAAAGTGGATAGAAGGAACCGTCGCTGCGGGTATTCAAGCCGCCCCAGTCATAGCCGTTCTGGTTGTCCTTCTGGACACTGGCGCCTACTGTCAGCACGGTGGCTTCGCTGAGGTCCGCCTCTGTGACCAGATACAGCAATTGGTTGTCTCGCTCGGAGCCGTCCCTATAGCTGTTGGCGTTGTTGTAGTAAGCCACTGCGCGGCCGCGAATGTTACCCGTGTCGGTCAATGGTCCGGAAACATCTACCTGGCTGCGGTAGTTGTCCCAGGAGCCTGCACCCAGCTCCGCTCCCAAGCGAAAGTCCTGGGTCGGCCGCTTGCGCACCAGATTGATTGCCGCCGATGGATTGCCCGTACCCTGCATCAGGCCGTTGGCGCCGCGTACAATTTCAACGCGGTCATAGATGGCCATGTTCGAAGTGGACATGACGTCCATGGAGTAGTTTTCCGAGATGTTGGTCGGAATGCCGTCATATTGCAGGTCACTGATTTCGAAGCCGCGTGCGTAATACGTAGAGCGGTCGGTACCGATCTTGGTGAGGGTGATACCTGTCGCCGTGCGCGCGATATCGTCCAGGTTCTGGATGTTCTGGTCGTCCATCTTCTTACGGGTTATCACCGTCACCGACTGCGGTGTTTCCCGCAGGCTCAGGGCGAGCTTGGTCGCCGTATTGGTCGAACCCGTGGTGTAGGAATTGGTGCCTTCGGTAATCGCGCCGGGTGCACTGCCGGAAATGGTGATCGGCGCGAGGTCGAGTGCGCCTGTACCCGGTGAGGTCTGCTGCAGCTGATAACCATCTGCCGTTGGACTCGCCACCAGCCCCGAGCCCGATAGCACTTGGGCAAAACCGCCTTGGGTGGTGAAGCTGCCTCGCACCCCGGGACTGGTCAAGCCTTGTACCTGGTGGGACTCGAAAGAGATGGGGGTGCCGCTGGCCTGGGCGTAACGACCCAGTATTTCGCCCAACGGGCCAGCGGCGATGTCATAGCGCTGCACTGCTTGTTCTGCCAGGGCGCTGGCTGGTACCGCCAGCGGTGCCGTACACAGTGCCAGACGCACTGCCAGGCAGAGGCCGTGCGCGGTAGAGCGCGGCAGCGCTCGAATCGGCGAGTTCATGTTTTCGATACTCCTATGGTGTTGGCCATGGGAGGACGGACGAAATACGAAAACACGAAATGATAATTGAAACTATTTCCTCCCGGCATCATGCTTCAGGGTCACGCGGGTGATCCAAGGGGTGTACTGGCTGACCTGAATCGGCAAGGTGCGTTGTAGCAGCCGCAGTGCCTGGCGTGGATCATCCAGCGGCAGCATGACCGTCACACGCAGCCCTGCGAGGGCATCATGATCGGCCAACAGCAAACCCGGGTAGTGACGCGATAAGCGCGTCAGCACATCGCTCAGCGGCTGATCTTCAGCCAGCAACTGGTGCTTGCGCCAAGCCTGTTCAAGGGCGTCTGCCTGCACCTGTTCAACTTTACCCGGGCCTTGTGCAGCAAGGCGTACGCGCTGGTTGGCAGTCAGCTTCAACACATGACCGGCACTGCTGATGGCGGTGGTCGACTCAATCATGGTCACTTGCGTCGAGTCGTCTTGCCGCTCCACCGTGAAGCGCGTGCCAAGGGCCCGCACACTGCCGTGCGCAGTGACGACCAGGAATGGGCGAGGATCCTTGGCCACGTCGACCAACACTTCGCCGCGCAACAGTTCGATCCTTCGTTCACCTGCGTCGAAGTGCACGTTCACCGCCGAGCCCCCGTCCAGGTGAATCTGGCTGTCATCGTCCAGTCGGCGATCGAGCCAATCTCCCCCAGAGGTGCTCAGGTCCGCCAGCAGATAGCCCTGTTGCCAGCAGGTCGTGGTGATCCACGCCACTGGCAATAGTGCGATCGCCAAGGCTAGGGCCTGCATCTTGTTGGCCATAGGTGCGCGCGGTGCGCGGCGCAAGGCTTTCCCGGCAGCCTGACGAGGCAGTTGCTGCAACGAACTCATGCGCCCCTGCAAGCGGGCGACTGCTGCCGCATGTTCAGGGGCCGCGCTCACCCATGCCTGGAATTGCGCCTGTAGTTGCGCGTCGACCTGGTTATCGAGGAGCACCAACCATTGCGCTGCCTCCCGCAGGACCGAATCGACAGTCTTGTCAGCCATCGCTCACCTCCATGACGGCGTCGCAGGCCAACATGGCTTCGACCAGGTCGGCCTGTACAGTCCTCACCGAGATGCCGTGTCGGCGTGCGATGTCATCCTGGGGCAAGCCTTCAAGATGACGGAGGATAAAGGTTTCACGAACCCTGGGCTTCATGCGTGACAGCTCCTGGTCGATACGCTCGAGTAGCTCTATGGCCTGCAGGATTTGTTCGGGCGGGAACGCCTGCTCCATATGCTCGACACTGCATTCAAGCGCTTCCCTGTAAGCCTGCTCCAGCCGCATGCGGCGACCGTTGTCGATCAAGATACGGCGCGCAATCGTGGCAAGGAACGCGCGAGGTTCACGCGGAGGGTCGTACTGCCCAGCGGTGAGTACACGGTAAAACGTGTCCTGGGCGAAGTCCGAGGCCTGATGAGGACATTGCAGACGACGCCGCAGCCATGCCACCAACCAGTGATGGTGCCCTGCGTACAGCTCGCCAATGGGGTCGGAAGAGGTTGATCGAGGTCGGTCCATGACGATTAGCTGCAAATGAGAATTAATCTAAATTATCACTTTTGCTTGGCCCTCGCCATGTCCTCGTCAACGGCCTGGCTAGTCGACAAGCTCGACGTAACTTGACTCCCCTCCACCCGTCGCACCGGACAACCACCCCCAGACAAAGTGAAGTGTCGTGCGCCCGTGATGGTCTTGGCTCACCACGCCGCGCGACCAACCAGCAAGAATCTCACCCTCGGTGGTCACGCACTGATAAAGCAGTTCGATGGTGTTGGTACCCGTCACGCGACCAACCTGGTTGCCGATGCGGATCCGGCCGCCTTGGTAGGTTCCAGTGATAGCCTCACCGTCGACAACGTAACGAAATACCGTTCCGGTGCCCGATAGCCCTTGGGTGTTGTTGGCAACCGTGAATCGGCGGTTGTTCAAACGTTGGTGTATTTCGGAGAAGTCTGCCATAAGCCTCATGCCCGCCACTTGCGTATCCATTGCAGAAACACGCAGCTTAAACGTACAGGGCTGGGGCTTCCATCTGAGGGGCCGCGAGGGGTCGATAACAGCCATCCACGGCAGGCAGCTAACGATCCAGAGCTGCCGCTTGCGAGAACCACGAAAATCTGCATTACCAAGGTATTTCAAGATGAGCGAGGATTTCACCTATGTTTGGTTGCTGCCGTTGCTGGAGAAACCGTTAGAAGAGGCTGCGCAAGAGTTGCCCCATGCGGTAAAAGCCCTTTCAGAAAAATGCACACTGCCAGCCAACATAGCGTTGCAGCCGCTAGTCGTTACAGCGCTGACGTCACATTCCGACTATTGGGCGGGGTTAGCGCTCAAATGGTTGGAGGTTGGATTCCCGATGGATCCCGAACTGGTCACGCTTTTGACTCATGGCGCCGAGGATCGGACGCTGTCTCAATCTAGACGCCACAGGGCACGTAAGCTTGTCTGTCGACAAAGATCAAGAGGCTGAGGCCCGGGCTGCCACCGGTCAATCTCCGTGCTATTTGCAAGGCGGATTTGGGGCGAAAGCCGTTATACACGAGCGTCTGGTTGTGACCCATTATTGTCGCAGGGCTTTGTAGGCGCGGGCTTGACCCGCGAATTGGCCAGTCCATGAAAAGGCGTCGTCTGGCACGGGCTATGCCCGTGGTCGTGGGGCAAGCCCGCTCCTACAGGAGGGAGCGCATGACTCACTGGCAGCCATGGGCCGATAGCAGGCCCTCGTGGACAACCGCAATCAACCACCGCAACCCGTGCTTGCAGCCTCATATCACTTTCACCGCCCGGCCAATGAACTTCACCGGCCCCGTCGGTAACCCGGTAGGCGAGCCGCCGGATTTCTCCAGTGTCAGCTCGAACAACTGATTGGCTTCCAGCGGTGGCAGGCTTTGTAGCGGAACACGATAGGGTTCACCAGGTTTGACCAGGCCTAGCGAAACCGGTGCGCGCCACTGCTCGCCCTTGGTCCAGAACTGCAGGGCCATGCCTTCGGGGACGGCATCCTTGCCAAGCGGGATCAGCTCGATCATGCGGCTGTCGCTGGTCTGCACCACCCAGCCGGGGGCCTGGCTGCTCGGCGCCACCAGCACTACCACGAATTGAGTGGTGGGCGGGGGTGTGGTCAGCAGCATGAATGCCAGCAACAGGCTTGCGGCCAGCCCCGCAGCACTCAGCCCCTGCCACAGGCCGAGGCGCTGCCACCAGCTGACCGGGGGGGCGGCCAGTTCATTCAGGCTGCGCTGGATACGGCCCCACAGGCGGGCGCTCGGTGGCTGCGCAGTGGCCAGCGCGGTCAGCTCCAGCAGGCGTGCCTCCCAGGCATCCACCGCGGCGCGCAAGGACGGGTCGGTGCCCAGACGCTCGGCCACTGCGGCATGTTGCTGCGACGACAAGGTCCCCAGCACGAACTCGCCGGCGAGGGCGTCCAGTGCTTCGGCAGTCTGCGGGTTCATTCCAGGCACTCCCGCAGCGCCTTCAGGCTACGTTTGATCCAGGCCTTGACGGTGCCCAATGGCGCACCCAGCAGCCCGGCGATTTCGGCGTGGCTGCAGCCGTCCACATAGGCGTGCAGGATGCAACGCTGGGGGGCGGGCTGCAGTTGTTCGAGGCAACGGTAGATTTTCGCCGAGCCTGACCAGAGGGCACTGTCATCGTACCGCTCGTGCAATGCGGTTGGCGTGTCGATGTCGGCGTCATCCAGCACGGTTTCACAGCGCGTATCACGGATCGTATTCAGCGCCAGGTGGCGGGTGATGCTGTAGATCCAGCCCCGCGCCGAGCCGCGCGCCGGGTCGAAGCTGGCAGCGCGGGTCCAGATGCGGATGAACGCATCGTGGACGATATCTTCTGCCGTGGCGTTGTCACGCGCGATGCGCCGGGCAACACCCAGCAGGCGCGCGCCTTCGTGATCGTAGAGCGCCTGCAGGGCTTGGCGGTCGCCCTGGGCGCAGGCCTTGAGGCAACGGTCGAAGTCGAAGGGGGAGACAGGCGCGTCCAACGTGTGCGGCTTCCTTGTTTTGTGCAAGGTACCCCGGCCATCGAGCCGGGGGCTTGCCAACGAGCGTAGATGAACCTTTGCAAGGTGTCCGCTCAAGTGCCCTTCACTTGGCTGTCCAGAACACATAGTCGGCCTGGTACTGGACGACCTGCTCGGTGCCCTTGTTTTGCGCCGTGCAGTCGCTTGCCGGCGCCACGCCGCCGCGGGTGGCCAGGCGCTGAATGTAGCTGACGCCTTGCATGGCACCCTGGCCTTCGGCCGGGTTGGCCTTGACCAGTTGATAGGGCAGGGCGCCTTTGCCCGCCGGCGCCACCGCCAGCTGGGTGCCGGTGACTTTCGAGCCATCCTTGGCCTGCCAGGTAGCCGGTGGGCCGAAGTAGTCGCCTACCGGTTTACCGGCACGGTCATTGAGCACCGCCTTGGGGCCGACGAAGGTCCATTCGGTTTGCCCGGGGGTGTTGGCCTTGTCGCGGCACTGGTAGGTGATCTGGCCGACGCCGACGGTCTCGAGCAAGACGCGATGGCCATCGGGGACCTTGACCGCCTCTGGCAGCGCGGATTGGGCGTGTGCGGGCTGCAGCGCCAGGGCGAGGCTGCAGGCGAGCAGGCAGGCGGAGGGTTTGAGGCTCATGGGTAGTGCTCCTGACAGGTCAGTTGGATGGGCAGTCACAGGCCGCCCATCAGCAATACCCGCCAATGGGCGGGTTGGATGCGCTGGATGGAAAAATATTGCTGACTACTGCCTTGCGTGGCTTGTCCGGGCCCCATCGCCGGCAAGCCGGCTCCTATGGAACAAATCACAAATCGTTGATTTAACGAAGATTCTGTGGGAGCGGCTTCAGCCGCGAACACCGGCGAAGCCGGTGCCATCTAGCGCGGTGCCTGCTTCGCGGCTAAAGCCGCTCCCACAGGGATCGCATAAGCTTCAGGTCAGTGCCGTACCTGTAGGAGCCGGCTTGCCGGCGATAGGGCCTGCACAGGCTAAAGTTGGCACCGGCTGCGCCAGTGATCGCCGGCAAGCCGGCTCCTACAGGGATCGCACCAGCTTTTAGAAATTGAGCAAGACAGTTGCTCCCACAGAGTCCGTGGTGCATTGGCGAGACCAGTTCTCTGCGCGACAGCGCAGCCCGAAAGGGCTGGGTGATCTCCTACAGGTTCAGCGCCCGCTTCAACACCTCGTAAATCCTGGCATCCCCCGACTGAGCCACGTTGAACCGCAGAAAGTCGCCTGCCGTCATCGACTGGCTGAACGCATTGCCGGGCGCCAGCACCACCCCCTCGCTCAAACAGGCCCTGGCCAGCGCGGCAGCATCCTTGCCCTCAGGCAGTTGGCACCAGGCGTACATGCCAGCCTGGGGCACCATCCAGGGCTTGATGCCAATGGCCTGAAGCCTGGCGACCGTGCTGTCCATGGCCTCGGCCAGGCGCTGGCGAACGCTTTCCATGTGCTTGCGGTACCCGCCATCGGTAATGGCCTGGTGGATGATGTTCGCCGCTAGGCGGCCGCCGCCGAAGGTGGTGGCGATCTTGAGGTCGACCAGGCTTTCGATCCACTCACTGGGAGCGGCGATGTAGCCGCAGCGAATCGACGCCGAGACGGTCTTGGAGAAGCTGCCGATCTGGATGACCCGGGCCAGGCCATCGAAGGCGGACAGCCGTGGCGCGGGGGTGTTTTCGAAGTCGCCGAAGATGTCGTCCTCGACAATCACCAGGCTGGAGCTGTCGGCAAGTTTCAGCAGCCGGTGCGCGGTGACCGCAGACAAGCTGGCCCCAGTGGGGTTGTGGATGCCGGAATTGGTGATGTACAGCCGCGGTGCGTGGGCGAGTAGGGCGGCAGCGAAGGCATCGATGTCCGGGCCGGTTGCGGTGTAGCGTACGCCGACGATGTTGACCCGGTGCGCCTTGAGCACTGCGTGAAAATTGAAGTAGCAGGGGTCGTCGACCAGCACCGTGTCACCCGGTTGCAGCAGAAAACGGCAGATCAGGTCGATGGCGTGGGTGCCGGACTCGGTGAGCATGATTTGCTCCAGCGGGGCCTGCAGGCCGATGCCCGCAAGCCGGCGCGAGAGGAACTGGCGCAGCGGCGGGTGCCCGAGCGGTGAGGCGTACTCGGCCAGTTGCACCGTGTCGAGCCGGGCAACGTTGCGCAGCGCCTTGCGCATGCCGGCCTCGAACATCCAGGACGCCGGCAGCCAGCCGCAGCCTGGCTTCAACGCATCGCTGGAGGTTTCCAGGGCCTGGCGCGAGATCCACAGCGGGTCGACGTCACGGTCCAGCCGCGGGCCGAGTTCGGTCAGTGCCAAGGGCGCCACGGGCCCGGCCACATAAAAGCCCGAGCCCCGCCGGGCGCTGAGTACGCCCTCGGCCATCAACCGTTCATAGGCCTCGAGCACGGTGGACACCGAGACCTGCATGGCCTGGGCCATGGCCCGAACCGAGGGCACGCGCGCGCCTGGCGTGTAGGTGCGCGAGGCGATCCTGGACTGGATCTCGGCCATGACTGTTTGAATTCGCGTGCCGTGCCGTTTCATCGCACCCTCAACTGTGCTGGAGTTGTTTGCATAACAGTTCGGTAAAAGTGTATGGGATTGTACATGGCCTTGGGCAGCCTGTGGGTGCTGTACTGAACCCCTGCTCATCAAGGACATGACCATGGAAAAATCAACGAGCGGGTGGGTCAACGGCTTTATCGGCGTTGCCATCTTTGCCGGCTCCTTGCCGGCAACCCGCGTGGCAGTGACCGCCTTCGAACCGACCTTCCTGACCTGCGCCAGGGCGACGATCGCTGCGCTGCTGGGGGCGCTGTTTCTGATCGTGCTGCGCCAGCCCTGGCCTGCGCGCGCGGCTTTGCCGTCACTGGCCATCACCGCGCTGGGCGTGGTCATCGGTTTCCCGCTGCTGACGGCGCTGGCCCTGCAGCATGTCACCTCGGCCCATTCGATTGTGTTTGTCGGGCTGCTGCCACTGTGTACCGCAGGCTTTGCCGTGCTGCGCGGCGGGGAGCGGCCCCGGCCACTGTTCTGGTTGTTCTCGCTGGCAGGTGCCGGATTGGTCACAGGCTATGCCTTGAGCAATGGCGCAGAGGCGTCGCTGCTGGGCGACCTGTTGATGATCGCGGCGGTGGTGGTGTGCGGGCTGGGCTATGCCGAAGGGGCGCGGCTGTCGCGCACACTGGGCGGCTGGCAGGTGATCAGTTGGGCCTTGCTGGTTGCCTTGCCGTTCATGCTGCTGCTGAGCATCGTCAACCTGCCAGCGCTCGATGCCTTCGCCAAGGTCAGCGCCCCGGCGTGGTTCAGCTTTGGCTACGTGTCGCTGTTCAGCATGCTGATCGGTTTTGTGTTCTGGTACCGGGGGCTGGTGCAGGGGGGCATTGCGGCTGTGGGCCAGTTGCAGCTGGTTCAGCCGTTCATCGGGCTGGGCCTGGCAGCCTTGCTGCTGCACGAGCAAGTGAGCTGGATGATGCTGGTGGTGACGCTGGGGGCTGTGGCCTGTGTGGCCGGGGCCAGGAGGTATGCCCGGTAGTGGGTACGGGCAACCCCGGCGATGACGCGCCGGGGCTGCCTGCAGTTTTTAAGCGATCAGGTCGACCGCCAGCTGGAAGGCGACCCACAGCGCAAGGCCGGTGGCGAAGGCCAGGGCGATGTTCTCGAACCAGTTGTTGCGGTACTGCTTGCCCAGCAGGGATTTCTGGTTGGACATGATCAGCAGGCCCAGGGAGATCACCGGCAGGCCGATGATGTTCAGGGCGCTGACGCCGATGGTGAGGGTGACGAAGTCGGGCATACCCGGGATCGACCACACCAGCGGGGTCACCAGGATGAACAGCATGAACCACTTGTGCATCGGGTCGTGGTGGAACTCCTTGCCATAGCGCTCGCGCCGCCCTGGCTTCACATGCTGGAAGGCATCGGTGATCAGCATGGGGAACGCCGTGGTCTTGCCGGAAATGCTGGCGAACAAGGTGGCGAACACGCCGATGAAGAAGATGTACCAGCCGATCGGGCCGAAGAACATCTCCAGCGCCTTGCCCAGGTCGCCAAGGGTTTTCACCTCGATGCCGTTGGGCCGCAGGATTTCAGCACCGACGATCCAGATCGCCAGGTTGATGACGATACCGACGAACACCGCAAACAGCAGGTCGTTGCGCTGGATACGCTTGTGCTGTGGGCCGACCCAGCCTTTTTCACGCATCACATAAGGGTGCACGAAGTTGGCCACCGAGCCTGCCACGGCGCCGATCACCGACACCGCCACCAGCAGCGCGCCATGCACCCCTTCATCGGCAGGGATGCTGAAACCGATGGTGCCCTTGACGATGCCGGCCACGTCGGGGCCGGACATCAGCGCCAAGGCCAGAAACGCCAGGGTCATCACCGCCAGCAACACCTTCATCACGCCCTCGATCATGGCGTAGATGTTGCGCCCCACCAGCAGCCACACCGCCAGCACCACCGCCATCGAGCAAAGCAACGGGTAGTCGGTGCGCAGCAGCATGGCCAGCGCTTCGCCGGCGCCCTTGATCATGTAGGCGTTCATCAGGTGGCCCATCAGCAGGGCGTAGCCGAGCATGAACCAGGCGAACACCGGGTGCAGTTGCGCGTAGCCCTGCAGGATGGTCATGCCCTGGTTATTGCACAGCTGAAAGCGCGCGATGATGTTGACGATGAGGTAGCGCAGCAACAGTGAAACGGCCAGTACCCACATCATGGCGTAACCGTAGTTGGCGCCGGCGACGGAGGAGGTTATCAGATCACCTGCGCCCAGCCACGAGAGCACGGCGATGATGCCGGGGCCGAGTAGCTTGATCAGCTTAGACAGGCGGTTTTGAGGGGCTGCGGCAGCTTTGCCCTCGACAGAAGGAATGCTCGACATGGTGTCTCCGTTGTTTTTATTCGTGAGAGCAGGGGTATTCGAGCATGTCAGATAGGATGTCGTACAACTAAAAGTTGTACTTGGATGTTTCGCGATGTTGCGGGGTGAGGGTGTTGGTTGGGTGCTCCGACAAGCCGGCCCCTGCAGGGACCGCATTTGCAGAGAGAGGGTCTCGCAGACGCGCCACGCCCCCTTTGGGAGTAACTGTCTTGCTCAACTTCTAAAAGCTGGTGCGATCCCTGTGGGAGCGGGCTTGCCCGCGAACACCTGCGTAGCCGGTGCCAGGCACCGCAGTAGATGGCACCGGCTTCGCCGGTGTTCGCGGCTGAAGCCGCTCCCACAGAATCTCCGCTAAATCAAAGCGTTGTGATTTTTCTGTAGGAGATCACCCAGCCCTTTCGGGCTGCGCTGTCGCGCAGAGAACTGGTCTCGCAAATGCGCCACGGTCTCTGTGGGAAGCGGCCTTGCCGGGGCGCCGTCCGGTCGAGATGGGCTGCACAGCAGCCCCGGCAATTTTGCATGGGGCCGAGGCCTTGGGGCCGCTACGCAGCCCATCGCGACACAAGGCCGCTTCCCACGGGGACTGTGTTAAATCAATGAGTTGTAGTTTGTTCTATGAGAGCCGGCT
>NZ_JBJDNC010000032.1:0-80098 GCF_044900265.1 Pseudomonas sp. NPDC089406
GAGCGCCGATCGGGCCAGGGACGGCCCGTCGGCGCGTACCCCCGGAGCAAGCCCGGAGTGAGGGAACCCCGGAGCGCAGCGCAGGGGCCGGATGAATGGAGCGGGCATTTTTTGGTGACTTTTTGATGCTTCAAAAAGTTACCCGCCGTAAGGGCGGAAAGGTGAATAAGCGTCACCACAGCAAATGAATGCGCATACAAATTTCAATACCAACCAATAGAACTTAAAGAGTTCACACCACACGAGCAGACACCATCACCAGCCGACCGCAAAATTAACCCACACCGCATAATTTTGACATTTAACCAACCTTTCCCCGACATCCCCCACCTTAAAGTGCCGCCACTCGCGAAACACCCCCACGGAGTGAAAGCATGCTGCAAGGCACCCTGACAACCACCCCCTACCCAACCCGCCGCCTGCCCCGGCCAAAAACCCTTTTCATCGCCCTGGCCGCAATGCTGCTGGCCACGGCCACCACCACCCTGTGGTACAGCGCCCGCCCGCAAATCACCGACCTCGGCAGCCCACGCCAGATGACCCGCAGCGGCGCCTACGCCGACTGGGCCAAAGGCTCGGTGATCGTCCTGGTACGCCACGCCGAACGCTGCGACCGCTCCCATGCCACCTGCCTGGGCGACCCCACCGGCATCACCGTGGACGGCAGCCTGGCCGCCATCGGCGTAGGCCAGGGCCTGGTGCAGTTGGGCCTGCAAGGCAGCGATATCCTCGCCAGCCCCGAAGTCCGCACCCGCCAGACCGCAAGCTTCATGTTCGGCAAGGCCATCCCCAGCCAGGACTGGCTGGCCCGCTGCGACGCCACCTTCGCCAGCACCGCCCTGGCGCACAAGCGCGCCGGGCACAACCTCGTGCTGGTCACCCACAGCGGCTGCATCGACCACCTCGAACGCCAGTTCGGCGTGGCCGGCAACGAACGCTCGATCGGCTACGCCAGCGCACTGCTGCTGGGCGAAGGCAGCGACGGCAAGGCGCATATCCTCGGCCGCCTGAACGCCAGCCAGTGGCGCCAGCTCAGCCATGCCAAGGAGGCTTGAACATGGCCTTGTCCGCCCGCCAACGCTTCTACCTGAGCAACCTCGGCCTGCCACTGCTGTTGGCAGTTCTGGTATGGCTGCTGTTCGACCTCACCACCCTGGACCGCTGGTTCAGCAACCTGCTGTACGACCCGGCTACAGGCCACTTCCTGTTCCAGCACGACGCCCTGTTCGAAAAGCTCACCCACAAATGGCCACGCATACTGCCCGACTGGACCGGTGAACTGGCCCTGATCGGCGCCCTGCTCTCGTTGCTGTGGCTGCTGGTCGCGCGTTCGGCCGGAGCCACAGCCCTGCTCGAAGCTGCCCGGCTGGCCCCGCTGCTGCGCCTGAGCAACCGCCACCAGCGCGACCTGTGGTACGTGGTACTGGCCTTCGCCCTGAGCACCACGGTAATCCACTACCTGAAAAGCCACACCGGCGTTTACTGCCCGGTGGAAACCACCCTGTACGGCGGCAGCCAACCGCACCTGGAATGGTTCGAGCAGTTCAGCCTGCTGAGCAAAGCCGGCGACGGCCGCTGTTGGCCCGGTGGCCATGCTTCCAGCGGCTTCACCTTGCTGGCGCTGTACTTCGTCGCCCTGCGCCACCGCTGGGCGCATGCCCGCGCCCTGCTGCTGGCCATCCTCGGCGTCGGCATGCTCTACGGCACCACCCGCGTGCTGCAGGGCTGGCACTACATGTCGCACACCTTCTGGGCGGGTATCGTGGTGTGGTTGAGCTGCTGGTCGAGCGCGCTGCTGTGCTACGGCCGCCCGGCCTTGCAGGCCGCGCCTGGGCGCATCAGTAATCGCCACGCTTGCGAAACGCCCAGCGCCCTGCAATCACGGTAAAGGTCACCACCAGCGCCACCAGCACCCAGAACCCGTGGGGGTCGTCGGACAGCGGCACGCCCCCCACGTTCATGCCGAAAAAACCGGCGATGATGTTGATCGGCAAGGCCAGCACGGTCACCACGGTCAGGGTGAACAAGGTGCGGTTGTTCTCCTCGGTGAGCTTGGCGGCGATCTCTTCCTGCAACAGCTTGATCCGCTCCACCAGGCTGGTGAGGTCGTTGATGATCACCGCGATTTCTTCGGTGGAGGCGCGCAGCTGGTGAGTATCCTGCTCGCTCAGCCACGCCGGCGGGCGGTTCAGCAGCCGCAACAGCGAGCCGGGCTCCAGCGCCAACAGCCGCTGCAGGCGCACCAGCACCCGGCGCAGGCTGCTCAGTTCGGCGCGGTTGTCGGACAGGCGCAGCGACAGCAGCTGGTCCTCGATGCGGTCCACCTTGAGGGTGGACTCGCGCACCACCTGGGTCAGCAGGTCGCCCTGGTCGCGCACCAGGTGCACCAGCAGCTCCACCGTGGAGCCAAAACGCTCGCCGCGCTTGACCGACGAGCGCAACTCGTCCACCGAATGCAACGGCTGCAGGCGCGCGCTCACCAGCAGGCGGCTGCGCGCACAGGCCCACAGGGTGGACACATCGGATGACACCAGGCCAAAGCTGAACACCATGTCGTTGACCACCGCCAGCAAGGCATTGTCGGTATGTTCGATGCGAGTGGAGCGCGACCCCTCGCGCAGGGTCTCGAAGAAGGTCTCCGGCAGGTCCAGGTGGCTTTTCATCCAACGCTCGCAGGCGGCGTGGGCCAGGTTCAGGTGCAACCACAAGAACTCATCGCCCGGCGGCGCCTGCAAATGCGCCATGGCCTGGCTGGAGTCAATCTCGCGGCCGGGCTGGCCCGGGCGGAAGGCATAGCCGTAAAGCAGGCCGTGCAGGTCGGCCTCGTGGTGCTGCGAATGGGTGGGGAGCATGCGGTGGCGCGCCTCGGCGAGTCCCGGTGGAAATAACGCCATCTTAGAGACAGCCACATGACAGTTGCGTGACGCTTCTACACAGCGCCGTCGCCCCAGTTGGCACGCTCGTCACAATTGGCATTCGGTATGCCAAAACATCTGGTAATGGGAATTGTTACCAGATAATATCGCGCCGCGTTTACACCCCCCATGCCCTCTTCTTCCAGGACCTGAACCGATGCGTTACAGGATTGTTTCGCTGTGCCTGCTCCACGCCGCCCCCCTGCTGACCTGGGCTGCGCAAGCCCCTGCCGTGGATACCTCCGCCGGCATCCAGCTCGAAGCGGTGAACATCAACGCTGACGCCAGCGACTATGAACGCGCCGACGGCCCGGTGGACGGCTACCGCGCCACCCGTTCGGCCAGCGCCACGCGCACCGACACCGCCCTGCACGAAACCCCGCAGTCGGTCAGCGTAGTACCCAAGGATGTCCTGGAAGACACCGCCTCCACCCGCCTGCAGGATGCCCTGGACTACGCCGGCGGCGTCGGCCGGGCCAACAACTTCGGCGGCCAGGGGCTGACCACCTTCACCGTGCGCGGCTTCACCACCGGCGAGTTCTACCGCAACGGTTTCCCGATCAACCGCGGCTACCCCAACGCCCCGGACGCCAACACCGTCGAGCGCCTTGAAGTGCTGCGCGGCCCGGCCAGCGCGCTGTATGGCCGTGGCGACCCCGGCGGCACCTTCAACGTGGTCAGCAAGCAGCCGCTGCCCGAGCAGAAGGTCACCCTGGGCAGCCAGTTCGACGACCAGGGCATGCACCGCGCCACCCTCGACGCCACCGGCCCGCTGAACCAGGACGGCAGCCTGGCCTATCGCCTGAACGTACTGGGCGAAGGCGGCGAGAGCTTCCGCGATGACGTCGACAGCGAACGCTACGACGTAGCACCGGTGATCAGCTGGCAGGTCAATGACGCCACCAAGATCGTCTTCGAAGGCGACTTCATGCGTAACAACCACCCGCTGGACCGCGGCCTGACGCGCTATGCGACGCAGAAAGGCAGTGCTTCGCGCGACACCTACATCTGGGAAAAAGGCAGCGACAACCTGCTGCACAACGACAACAACATGGCGCAGATACGCTTCGAGCATCTGCTCAACGACAACTGGACGCTGGGCGGCGGGTTCCAGTTCCTCGACGGCTCGCTCAAGGGCAATGCGGTGGAGGCCAACAAGGCACCGGCCGATGGCCGGACCCTGGAACGCAACTTCAACTATCGCAAGCTTGAGTGGACTGACCGCGACTGGCAGTTGAACCTCACTGGCCACTTCGACACCGCAGGCTTTGCCCATACGCTGCTGACGGGCGTCGAGTACGAGAACTACGATTACAACTCGATCATCCGCCGCTCCTCCGGCGTCGATGGTACCTACCCGATCGACATCTACGATCCGGTACTGGGCCAGGCTCGCCCTGCGCTGACGCGCACCACCACCTGGGACAAGGAAAATCTGCAAACCTGGGCGTTCTTCATCCAGGACCAGGTCGCCCTGACCGAGCGCCTGAAAGCGCTGGCTGGTGTGCGCCTGGAGCGCTTCGAGCATGAGTACGACGACAAGCTGCCAACCGACCGTGACTTCAGCAAAGGCCAGAACGCTGCCACGCCGCGTTTCGGCCTGATCTACGACCTGACCGACACCGTTGCGGTGTACGCCAATACCGCGCGCTCGTTCAAACCCAACAGCGGCACCCCGGCCGCCGGCGGCGGTTTCGAGCCGGAAAAAGGCAAGTCCTACGAACTGGGCGTGAAGTGGGAAGCGCTGGATCGCCAGCTCAGCGTGGACGCGGCGATTTACCACATCGTCAAGGAAAATGTGCTGACCCGCGACCCGAACGATCCGACCTTCAGCATTGCCGCCGGCCAGGTTCGCAGCCGTGGCCTGGACATCAACATTGCCGGCAACATCACCCCCGAGTGGCGGATGATCGGCGGCTATGCCTACGTCGACGCCGAGGTGACCAAGGACAACCGCCTGCCGACCGGCACGCGCCTGGCCAACATTCCGCGCAACAGTTTCAGCCTGCTCAACACCTACGAGTTCCAGGACGGCTTCGCCAAAGGCCTGGGCCTGGGTTTCGGGGTGAAATACGTGGATGATCGCAACGGCCAGACCGAAGCGGTCACCTACAACATGGACCAGTACACCGTGGTCGACCTGCTGAGCTTCTACAAACTCAACGAACACGTGCGCCTGAACCTGGATGTGAAGAACGTGTTCAACAAAGAGTATGACGAAGGCGCGTTCAACACTTATGCCTACCCTGGGGCACCGCGCACCGTGCAGGCTGGGGTGTCGTACACCTTCTGATGCTGCCGGGCCTGTTCCGGCCTCATCGTCGGCAAGCCGGCTCCTACAGTGGATCGCGCCAATGCTGGCTATCGCGTAACCCTGTAGGAGCCGGCTTGCCGGCGATAGGGCCGGTACAGCCACCCCTCCTCCCCCCGGCAAACCTGATAACCGGTAGTTGTAACAACCTGTTACATCACTACGCTCAACTGGCGAAGCGGCATTCGCCGCACCGCGGGCCGACTGGCGTCGAAGGATCGTGCTCACAGGACCACACTGAGGTCCGCCGGTAATGGCCTTCCCTACAGGCACAACCAGGCAACGCTGAGCGGAGATCATCATGCAGCTGAAGCATTGTTTATTGGCGCTGGCGATTGGCGGCGTCCTATCGGTTTCGTTCACCTTCGTGCCCACCAGCCTTGGTGGTTTTTCCAGCGCCATGGCCAAGGATGGTGGCGGTGGCGGCGGTGGTGGCGGCCACGGCGGTGGAGGTGGCGGCGGTGGTCACGGTGGCGGCAATGGCGGCGGTCACGGAGGTAGTGGCAGCGGCCATGGTGGTGAAGGTGGCGGCCACGGCAATTCCGGCCGTGGGGGCGCCGATGATGGTGGCAACCACGAAGCCAACCATGAAGCCAACCACGAGGCGAATCACGAAGCCAACCACGCCGCAGGCGAAGCCCACGGCGTCGGCCACGGTGCCGACGATGGCGCTGGCCATGATGTGGGGGACGACCACGGCGGGGCTTGATTGCTTGTACTGCCTGTACTGGCCTCATCGCCGGCAAGCCGGCGATGAGGCCGGATCAGGCAACACACGCCGCCACCTGCACGCGAACCTGTTCCCATCGCCCCCGGCATGCTAGCCTCCGCGCGCCTCGCCCTGCGAGGCAGGACAGTCTTCACGTCAAGGAGTCAGGCATGGACCTGCAGTTTCTGGGCACCTCGTCCGGTGTGCCCACCAAGGCCCGCAACGTCAGCGCCACCGCCGTCATCGAATCCGCCGGCCACGGCTGGTACTTGGTCGATTGCGGCGAAGGCACCCAGCACCAGCTGTTGCACAGCCCGCTATCGGTGCGCGATCTGCGCGCCATCTTCATCACCCACGTTCACGGCGACCACTGCTTCGGCCTGCCGGGGCTGCTGGCCAGCGCCGGCATGTCCGGGCGCAGCGAGCCACTGACGCTGGTCATGCCCGCCGCCTTGCAGGCCTGGGTACGGCAAAGCCTGGCGGTGAGCGAAACCTACCTGCCGTTCGAGTTGCAGATAGAGGCACTGGAAAGCTTCAGCACCATGGCCAGCGGCAATGTCAGCGTATCGACCGTGGAGCTTTCACACCGCGTGCCGTCCTGGGCCTATGTGTTCAGCGAGCGCGACCCCGAACCCCGGCTGGATACCGCACGCCTGAAGGCCGACGGCATCCCCGCCGGGCCGCTGTGGGGCCAGCTGGCCCGCGGTGAGGCAGTGGAACACGATGGCCGCCCGCTCGACCCGCAGGCCTACCTGCAACCCACCCGTGCGCCGCAGCGCATCATCGTCTGTGGCGACAACGACCGCCCCGAGCTGCTGGCTACAGTGGCCCAGGGCGTGGACGTGCTGGTGCACGAGGCCACCTTCACCCAACCTGTGATCGCGCGCAGCCAGAGCAACTTCGGCCATAGCACCGCAGCAGCCGTGGCGCAGTTTGCCGAGGCGGCGCAGGTGCGTAACCTGGTGCTCACCCACTTCAGCGCGCGCTACCAGGCCGTGCCCGGGCGCGGTAACAGCATCGCAGAGATACGCGACGAGGCGCTGGCCGAGTACCACGGCAACCTGACCCTGGCGCGCGACCTGCAGCGCTACCACCTGGGCCGTGATGGGGTGTTGGTGGAAGTGGTCTGAGCGCAAGGCCTCAAGTCGCTGATCAAACGCGGCCTCTGTAGGAGCGGCCTTGTGTCGCGAAAGGGCTGCGCAGCAGCCCCAGGATCTCGACATCATGCAAGATCGCCGGGGCCGCTGCGCAGCCCTCTCGCGACACAAGGCCGCTCCTACAGTCGTGCCGCTCTGTGAGTCTTTACATCCCCACTCAAGGCACCCACTGCACCCCATGCTCCTGCAGGTAATTGTCCACCGCTGCCCCCACCGTCGGCTGGAACACCTCACTGCCGATCGCAGCCAACACCTCCAGCCTTCGCAACTTGTCCTTCACCGGGTCCTTCACCTCGGCAAAACGCAACTCGATACCCGCTGCACGCAAGGCCTGCTCCAGCTCCACCAGCATGTCCGCCGAGGTCACATCGACACTGGTAACCGGCTCCGCCGCCACCACCACCCGGCGTACCGGCGTGGGCGACCGGGCCACGGCATCGAGTACGCAGCGCTGGAACAGCTCGGCATTGGCGAAGAACAGCGGCGCATCCCAACGGAACAACACAAGCCCCGGAACGCGCCGGGCATCGGGGTAGCGCCCCACATCGTGGTAGCCACGCACCCCGTCCACCCGCCCCAGCACCGCGTAGTGCGGCCGCCACCCATCCCACAGGAACTCGATCACCGCAATCAGCACGGCAAGGCCGATGCCCGGCACCGCGCCGAATACCGCCACACCTACAAAGCAGCTGATCGACAGCCAGAACTCCCAGCGCTGGATACGGTAGATGCGCCGCAGGTCCTTGAACTCGAACAAGCCGATGGCCGCGGCAATCACCACCGCGGCCAGCGCGCTTTCCGGCAGGTGGCGCAAGAGGTTCGGCGCCAGCAACAACAACAGCGCAACGCCGATGGCACCAAACACTCCGGTCAGTTGTGAACGGGCGCCAGCCGCCTCGGCCACCGGCGTGCGCGACGAGCTGCTGCTGATGGGGATGCCCTGGAACAACCCGGTGGACAGGTTGGCCAGGCCCAGGCCGATCATCTCCTGGTTGGCATCCACCGGCGTGCGGGTTTTGGCGGCATAGGTGCGCGACAGCACGCTGGTGTCGGCAAACGACACCAAGGCCACTGCGGCGCCACCGATCAGCACCGTAGTCAGCTCATTGAAGTCGATCAGAGGCAGGGCGAACCCCGGCAGCCCCTCCGGCAACGAACCCACCACCTTGACCCCATGGTTGGCCTCAAGCCCCAGTAGCGCCGAAACCAGCGTTGCCGCCACCACCGCGATCAACAGCCCCGGCACCCGCTCAAAACGCTTGAGCAGCAGGATGATCAGCAACGCGCCAAGCCCCAGGCCGAAGGCATGCCAGTTGGCCTTGCCGTCGAGCAACGAGCGCCCCAGCTGCAACACATCACGCAGCGGCCCGTTGCCAGGGTTGGAGATGCCGAACAGCTTGGGCGCCTGGCTGATCAATACGGTCAGGGCGATGCCGTTCATGTAGCCGTAGCGGATCGGCTTGGACAACAACTCGGTGATGAACCCCAGGCGCAACAGCCCCACGGCGATGCAGATCAGCCCCGACACCAGGGCCATCGCGCTGGCCAGGGTGATGGCCTTGAGCGGGTCGCCCGCCGAGAGCGGTACCACTACCGCCAGGATGATCGGCACCAACGCCGAGTCCGGCCCCAGCACCAGGATACGGCTGGGGCCGAACAGCGCGTAGGCCAGCAGCGGCACAATGGTCGCGTACAGCCCGTAGATACCAGGTACCCCGGCAGCCTGGGCATAGGCAATGCCCACCGGCACCAGCATGGCGGTCAGCACCAGGCCGGCCAGCAAGTCCTTGGGCAGCCAGCCTGGCGAGTAGTGGCGCAACATCTGCAGGCCCGGCAGCCAGCGCAGCCAGGCGGCTGCCGGTGCCTTGCCCGTGGCGCGGTGGTGCATGGCGCCCTCCCGGCTCAGAAGCGCTCGGCGACCATCTTGAACGGGTACGGCTGGGCCTTGTACTTGCCGATCTTGCCGCGCTTGGGCAGCTCGATCTTGTGCTTGTGGCTCAGGTCCTTGTACGGAATCTGCTGCAGCAGGTGGCTGATGATGTTCAGCCGCGCCTTGCGCTTGTCTTCCGAGCGGGCCATGTACCAGGGCGCCCAGGACGAATCGGAGGCGGCGAACATGTCGTCCCGGGCGCGGGTGTAGTCGTCCCAGCGGTTGTACGACTTGAGGTCCATGGGCGATAGCTTCCACAGTTTGCGCCCGTCGCGGATGCGGTCCTGCAGGCGGCGGGTCTGCTCCTCGGCGCTGACTTCGAGCCAGTACTTGATGAGAATGATCCCCGACTCGATCATCATCCGCTCGAACATCGGCACCACGGTCAGGAACTTGTGCGCCTGTTCGTCGCTGCAAAAGCCCATTACCCGCTCGACGCCGGCGCGGTTGTACCAGCTGCGGTCAAAGATCACCACTTCGCCGGCCGCCGGCAGGTGGGTGAGGTAGCGCTGGGCGTACATCTGGGTCTTTTCCCGCTCGGTGGGCGCCGGCAGCGCCACCACCCGGAACACCCGCGGGCTGACCCGCTCGGTGATGGCCTTGATGGTGCCGCCCTTGCCGGCGCCGTCGCGGCCCTCGAACACGATGCACACCTTCAGGCCCTGCTCCACCACCCACTGCTGCAGCTTCACCAGTTCCACATGCAGTTTTTTCAGCTCGCTTTCGTAAGCCTTGCGCTCGAGCCTGTGCCCATCTTCGTGCTTGTGCTTGTTGCCCGCACTCTTGGCCATCGCCGTTCTCCCCAGGGGCCCCGGCGGCGCCGAGGCGAATCTGAGCAGTATGGTCGAACACTGGCGATTTGCCGGTTGCCGCACCTGCCGACATGGCGCCCACGTTACAGGGGCAACTGTCTTGAGCTGGCTGTGCCGGCCTCATCGCCGGCAAGCCGGCTCCTCGAAGGCTATACGATCCCTGTAGGAGCGGCTTTAGCCGCGAACACCGGCAAAGCCGGTGCCATCCACTGCGTCGCCTGCTTCGCGACTAAACCCGCTCCCATAGGAATTACGCCAGCTTATAAAAATCAGCTGCGCTCTGGGCGCAAACGCTTGCGACCCCCGTCACAAAGCCCGCCGGCATGTCCACTTGCCACGATTGCAGCCGCTCTGGCCCACGGGTTTTAATCCGCCCCCGCCGGCCAAGGCTGGCGTTTTCATCCGCACCATGGCAATTCAAGGAAGCCTTACGATGGACAGGAAGCTCATTCCCCTGGCCCTGCTGGCCAGCCTGCTCGGCTGCTCCGACGGCCAGAAAGCCACCGAAGCCAGCCTGCAGCAGGCCGCCCAGGCCTGGCTCGACACCCAGTACCCGCGCTGTTTCGTGGCCACCACCTTCCCCACCCGTACCCGCGATTTCGATGTCGACGGCACCAACCAGGCGTTGCGCGCCCTGGCCAGGGTCGGTGTGGTCAGCGAGCAGGAAGTCAGCCGCACCGAAGTGCCCGAACGCCTTTGGCAACCCGCGCGCACCGACATCTACTACCGCTATGAGCTGACCGAAAAAGGCCGCGCCCTGTACAAGGCCGATGGGCAAGATGGCAAGGGCGGGCTGTGCTTCGGCAAAGCCCAGGTGACGGCGATCGAACGCTTCACGCCCCCTGTGGAACGCGATGGCAGCAAACGCACACAAGTGACCTTCCGCTACAGCGTCGGCGAACTGCCGGCCTGGGCTGACGACCCGGCACTGAAAGCCGATATCAAAGGCCTCGCCCAGGCCGCCGCCAGTGCCGCGCAGCCGGTCGAGGTGACCCAGGGCATGGTGCAGACCGACCAGGGTTGGGCGCACGAAGGCTGAACGCAGCCTTAATGCTGGGAAAATCCGCGGGCTCCATCATGCGCCGCAACTGGCCAGTGGCCGTTTTTCAAGTTGACAGATGATGGAGTACCCCGCATGAAAACCCTTTCCATTGCCCTTGCCCTGCTTGCCGCCAGCACCGTGACCTCGGTATTTGCCGAAGGCGGCGCCGAGCGCCTGAAGGAGCGCAGCGACCAGTGGGCGCAGCAGCGCGAACAGGCGCAAAAACAAGAGGCGCTGGTGCAAGACAAGGCCGGTGCGCAGCGCCAGGCCGAAAAGCCTGCCAGCTGATCAACGGCCCTATCGTCGGCAACCAGGCTCCTCATGTAGGAGCCGGCTCGCCGGCGATAGGGCCCTCACAGCCACCACGCCAACACCGCCGGTAACCAGGCAAACGACAACAACGTCGAGCACATCACCAGGTTGGCCACATGCTCCGGCTCCCGGTTGGCGCGCACCGCCAGCAGGTAGTTGAACACCGCCACCGGCATCGCCGATTGCACCACCAGCACCGCCCGCTCCAGGCTCTCCAGCCCCAGCAACGCCCCCACGCCCCAACCCACCACCGCCCCCAGCACGATGCGCAGCCCGCCCAGCAACAGGCCGCTGCCGATATGCCGTGGGCGAATGCTGGCCAGCGACACGCCCAGGGTCAGCAACATCAGCGGGATGGTCATGCCACCCAGCAAGTCGGCCGTATTGGCCAGCCAGCGCGGCAGCTCGACATCCAGAAAGATCAGCGGCATGGCCCCGGCCAGGCTGATGACGATGGGGTTGCGCAACAAGGCCTTTGGCGAAGCAGCACCGCCGGCAATGGCAATACCCACGGTGAACTGGAAGATCGACAAGGTCAGAAAGAACGCCACCGCCAGGGCCAGGCCATGCTCGCCGAAGGCATACAGGCTGATGGGCAGGCCCATGTTGCCGGTGTTGGGGAACATGAACGCCGGCAGCAGCACCCGCCAGTGCTGGCCGCAGATTCTGCACACCAGGTAACCCGCTACGGCCATGCCCAGCAGGCACAGGCAACAGGCCAGGGCCATGCTGCTGAAGGCACTGGGGTCGAGCTGGGTGCGGTTGAGGGTCGACAGCACCAGCGCCGGGGTGCCAACGGTCATCACCACCTGGGCGATGAACTCGGTTGGGTAGGCAAGGCCCCGGCGGGCCCAGGCAAAGCCGATGGCGGCGACGATGAATACAGGGGCCAGGACGGCGAACAGCGAGGCCAGCATGGGGTGAGGCTTCCTTGGCAATGGCGGCAAGGCATTATGCGCAGGGCTTGGGGCGGTGGGTATGCAGAACCGAGCCTATCTTGGACCGCCCTATTCTATTTTCTTTAATATCAATAATTTAAATCACATACATAAACCTAAAAATCAAAAGATGGCTTGTGGGAGCGGGCTTGCCCCGCGATAGATCTTTAGAGATACACACAACCTATATTTATCAATTACTTATAAACATTAATTAAAATAAAAATCAAATCAGACATCACCTGACCAAACCCTCACCCAACCCTGCGGCCTCTGGTCGCACCTCGCTCCCCCTTGGCAAAACCGCCACAGCCCGTAAAATCGCGCTTCCTTTTCGCCCGTCGCCCTACCCGGTGGCCAGCTTCGCGCAAAGACAGCGTCCGTGCCTTTCGCCACATCGCGCATGTGCAAACAGGCTCAACCGCCCCCGCCCGGCCTTCCCGCAACAGGCCCAGCGGTTGACTCTTGCCTAGCTCGCACCCCGCCCCAGGCCACAGCGCACACCCCGCGCAAACGAAAAGGCGCATACCCGCTTTTTCCAACCTTGAGGTACGTATGTCTCCGCGTTTGCTGGCGATGGCGCTGGCACCCCTGCTCGGCCTGTTCATCATTGCCCTGGGCAATGGCTTTTTGTCGTCGCTGACCACCCTGCGCCTGGGCGCGGCTGGTGAATCAGCCACCACCATCGGTATCGTCTCCTCGGCCTACTTCATCGGCCTGACCCTGGGTGCGGTGTTCAACGACCGGCTGATCCTGCGCATCGGCCATATTCGCGCCTACAGCAGCTTCGCCGCACTGATCGGCGCCACCATCCTGCTGCAGGGGCTGTTCTACGACACCACCTGGTGGTCGGTGCTGCGCCTGATCAACGGCTGGGCCGCGGTGGGTGTGTTCCTGGTGATCGAAAGCTGGCTGCTGCTGGCCGGCGACGCGAAGATCCGCGGCCGCCTGCTGGCGCTGTACATGATTGCCTTCTACGGCGCCGGGGTGATTGCCCAGGCCGCGCTGGGCGAAATCACCGCCCTGGGCGACAGCGCACCGTTCATGCTGGCGGGCATGCTCGCCACCCTGTCGGTACTGCCGATCGTGATCCTGCCGCGGGTGTCCCCCCTGCTGGAGCAGGTCGAGCCGCTCAAGCCGCGCCAGTTGCTGGGCGTGGCCCCTACCGGGTTGGTGGGTTGCTTCGGCTCGGGGATCATCATTGCCGGCATTTATGCGCTACTGCCGCTGTACCTGCAGCGTGTGGGCCTGGATGTAGGCGAAGTCGGCACCATGATGGCCTGGGTGATCCTCGGCGCCATGTTGCTGCAATACCCGGTGGGCCGTTGGTCCGACCGCAAGGACCGCCAGGACGTGCTGATTGCCCTGGCCGCCATGTGCACCGTGCTGTCGCTGGTGATCGTGGTGCTGCCGGTGGATACCATCGTGCTGCCGGCGCTGTTGTTCCTGCTGGGCGGCGGTGTGTTCGCACTGTACCCGGTAGCGGTCAGCAGCGCCGCCGACCGCGCGCCGGCCGATGCACTGGTGCCGATGATCCAGGGCCTGCTGCTGATCAACTCGCTGGGTTCGGCCCTGGCGCCGCTGGCCATCTCGCCGATGATGACTTCTTATGGTGAAGTCGGCCTGTTCTGGGCCTTCGCGGCGATCAACCTGGCCATGGTCGGCTTCTTCATGTGGCGCCGCGGCAAGCGCCCTGCGCCGGAGCACCCGGCCCCCTTCGCCCCGACTGCGACCTTCTCGCCAAGCGGCGCGGAGCTGCGGGTGACCGAGGACCTGATGCACGCAGCCCAGGAACACCCGACCCTGGAAGCGATGGAGCCTTCCACCAGCGCCCACTCAGGCCCACGCCAGGCGCCGCTCGACTGATCGCTCGGGGCCGCCACGCGGCCCCGCTGCCGACCGCCCGTCGCTCGACGGGCACCTCGGCCACCCCTTCACAGCCCAAACCATGACAGTTCATCCCACAGGAGAATGACCATGGTCAGCACCCGCCCCCTTGCCTTGCTGTTCGCCCTCGCACTGGGCCTCGCCTCGGCCGGCACCTATGCCGCCACCGACATGAACAACACCGGCAGCCAGCCCCAGGCCGAACACTCCAAGGGCGACCACCCCAAAGGCGAGACTGCCGGTGAAGGTAGCAGCGTCAACAGCCAGGGTGGCACCAAGGATAACGACAGCAGCGATACCGGCACCAACTCCGATGCCGCCGACGGCCCTGCAGGCGGTTCAGGCAGCACCGGCGAAGCCACCGGCACCGGCGCCGGCGCTTCGGGCGGCACCGCCGAGGACCAGGACAGCCGTTGAACTAGACTCCAGTGCTTCTGTTAAAGACGGCTAAGGATCGATTGCCATGAAGCTCAAGTACTGGCCGCTGCTGGCTCTTCTACCCTTCACCGCCCACGCCGCGCAGGTCAACCACAGCCCGGCGCTGGCCATCAGTTCGTCGTCGTTCACCGACGGCGGTGTGATTGCCCTGCAACAGGTCGGGCCCGACCCGGCCTGCGGCAGTGGTGAAGAAAAGACCCCGCAGGTGAGCTGGAAAAACCTGCCCCAAGGCACCCGCTCGCTGGTGCTGGTGATGTTCGACCCCGACGGCGGCAAGGGGCTGGGCGTGGTGCACTGGCTGGCCTACGACATCGATCCGGCCAGCGGCGGGCTGGATGAAGGCACTGCCGGGCAAAGCAGCCAGCTACTCAAGGTAGGGCGTAATTCCCGCGGTACGCTGCAATACCGTGGCCCCTGCCCGCCGGCTGGCGACAACCCGCACCATTACGCGCTGACCCTGATCGCCACCGACCTGGCGCCGGGCAACCTGGCCGAAGGCCTGGACCGCCAGCAACTGATGGACGCCTTGCAAGGGCATGCGCTGGGTGCGCAGAGCCTGGTGGGGCGGTATGGGCATTGAGGCGCCGGTTTTGTAAGGCTGTACCAGCCTGAGGGGCATGCGATCACTGTAGGAGCCGGCTTGCCGGCGATGAGGCCATCCGCCACAACAAAAACATCGCCCCCTGCAGGTAAGCGTCATGCCCCCGGCCTGATACCGGCCAACTGCCTACGCAGTTCATCCCCAGCGCCCTGAGCCTGGGCCAGCATGGCCCGCAGCCCCTGCACCTGAGCATCGCGCTGCTCGAGCTGGGTTTCCAACAACTTGCGTGCATCCACCGCCTGGCGATGCTCGGCCAGCAAGCTGCCATTTTCGCGGTTCAGCCGGGTCGATTCTTCCTGACGGGCGATAGCGCCCTGTTGCAGCGTGTGCAACTGGCCCTGCAGCTGGCGCACCTGGGTTTGCTGACGCTGTTGCTCCTGCTCGTGGCGGGCCTCGATGGAAAGGATCTGCGCGGCCTTGTCATCCAGGCGGCTTTGCAAGGCGGCCATCTGCACTTCGTATTGCTGGTGTGCTGCGGCCAGAGCGCGCTGGGCCAGCTCCAGCTGGGCCTGCAACTGCTCGTGCTGCTCATCCAACTGCGCTTGGGCGGCATCGACACGCGCCTGGGCCTCTGCCTGCAGTTGCGTTGCCAATTGCTCGACCAGGCGCGTCAACGGGACGCTCAGGCAGGCCTTGTCGTTCAGGCTCGGCGCAGGCTGGTCCAGTTCCTTGAGCAGGCGGTGAATGGTCGATTTCGAGCCGGTGTTACCCAGCTCGATACGTACTGCGTCGATGCTCGGGTTCTCACCACGGGCCACCAGCGCATCCCTTGCCTGCTGCACTGCTTCTTTGCTGATACCTGCCCGGGACATGCTGCGCTCCGCTGTTGACACGTGGTATGTACCACGAAAAATGGCGGTAATTGTGCAAGGCTGGCCAGCCAGGCACAAGGGGCAAAGCATGTCGCGTAATTAATCAGAAAACGGCGCGGTCTTTGTAGGAGCGGCCTTGTGTCGCGATTGGGCTGCGCAGCAGCCCCGGCGATCTTGCATGAGGTCGAGACCCTGGGGCTGCTATGCAGCCCAATCGCGACACAAGGCCGCTCCTACAGAGACCGCGCCAGCTTCCAGAAACCGAGCAGCCCCCAACTAACGCCAGTACTCCGGCTGCTCCACCACCTGCATGTGCTCGGCAAACAGCGGCGGCAGTTGCTCTTTCAGGTAGTCGATCCAGGTGCGCACCTTGGCATCCAGGTAATGCCGCGACGGGTAGATGGCGTAGATCTCCCGCTGGCGCAGGCGGTGCGGCGCCAGCAGGCGGCACAGGCGCCCTTCCTGGATCGCCTGGCTGGCCGAGTAGTACGGCAGCAAGCCCACGCCCATGCCCAGCTCGGTGGCCCGCAGCATGGCGTCGGCGACGTTGGTGAGGAAGGTGTCCTGGGGCACGATCACGCAGGTGTCCGGCGCCTCGCCGAACGACCAGTCCTCCTCGAACAGCGGGTCGACGGTGCGCAGGCACACATGCTGGTGCAGCTCTTGCGGGCGCTTGGGCACGCCATGGCGCTCCAGGTACTCGGGCGACGCGCAGAGAATGCTGTGGATGCTGCCAAGGGGGATGGCGATCAGCTGCGAGTCCGGCAGCCCCTGGCCGATGGTGATCACCACGTCATGCCCTTCGGCCAGCGGGTCGGGGTTGCGCTGCGACAGCGTCAACTCCATTACCACCTCGGGGCAGGCGGCGTTGTAGCGCGCCACCAGCGGCATCATCAGCAGGCCCAGGCCGTGGGTGCAGTGCAGCCGCAGGCGGCCGCGCGGGGTCAAGTGCGCACCGCGGGCCTCGTCCATGGCCTCGGTGGTCAGCAGCATGATCTGCCGCGAACGCTCCAGAAAGCGCTCGCCCGCCTCGCTCATGCGCAGACGGCGGGTGGTGCGGTGCAACAGGCGGGTCTGCAGCTGGTTTTCAAGCTCGGCGACAATCCGCGACACCTGCGCTGCCGAGATATCCAGGGCGTTGGCAGCGGCGGCAAAGCTGCCGCATTCGACGACTCGGGCGAAGGTGCGCATCGCATGCAGCATGTCCATGGGCTGGCGCTCTCATTCCTACATTAAAGGCAAGAATCTATCACGGAGCAGCCCATTTATTGTGAAACACAAATGAATGGATCATTAGGCATTCCCGAAACACCCGGAGCCTGCCATGAAACGTTCGATTGCTTTCGTCACCCTCGTCGCCACCCTCGCCTCCTTCGGTGCCTTTGCCGACAGCGGCGCAGCACCTGCTGAAGTCGACTACCAGTACGGCATGCCGCTGGACGTGGCCAAGGTGATCTCGCTGACCCCGGCCAGCCCCGGCCGTGACTGCCAGGTGGGCACGGCGCACATGGTCTATATCGACCACCAGGGCCAGACCCACGCGGTGGATTACCGCGAAATGGGCACCTGTTCGCAGCAATAAAATGCCCCTGTAGGCGCCGTTAACCGAGAACGGCGTTAATCCAGCCCAGCTCGCGCTCGAATGCCTCGACCTTCTCCACCGGTACCGCTGCCTTGGCCCGCGCAAAGTTGGCCAGCGCCTGCTGCTTCTGGCGCAGCATGCGCTGCCACTTGACCACGAACGCCGGGCTGCGCTCGGCCATCAGCAATGGCCCGAAGTACAGTTGCTCGGGGCTGTAGCCCTGCCCTTCGCCCCGCTCGGCGACGATGACTTCGTAGTCGAAACGGTTCTCCCGCAGCACCTCTTCGGCCACGATCCGGTAGCCGTTGTCGGCCAGCCACTGGCGCAGCGGGTGCTCGCCACCGTTGGGCTGCAACACCAGCCGCTCGTGGCCGGCCAGGTACGCCTTGCCGCTTTCCAGGATGTCGCGGATGGTCTCGCCGCCCATGCCGCAGATGCTCACTGCCGTAATGCCGTCGCCCGGCTCGATGGCCGCCAGGCCACTGGCCAGGCGCACGGTAGCCTGCAACTCCAAGCCGTTGTCGCGCACGCTGCGCTGGGCGGCATGGAACGGCGTAAGCGCAACTTCGCCCGCAACCGCAGCGCTGATCGCCCCGCGCCGCAGCAACGCCACTGGCAGGTAGCCATGGTCCGAGCCGATATCGGCCAGCCGCGCGCCGGCCGGGATGTACGCCGCCACCCGCTCCAGGCGCATGGACAAAGTGTTCTGGTTCAACGGTTGCCTCGTTCTGCTGCATGCCCGGCGGCTACGGCCGGATTGGGGGCGCGATTCTGCCCGGCGCGGGCGGGTATTACAAATCCGCACGACCGGCACCCGGCTCGACCCACCTTGCCGGCTCGCGTAGGCTTGGCGCTTTCCTTCCGTAGCAAGGCAAACTACCCATGGCAAACGCAGACATCATCTACACCCCCGACCCGGACGCCGACTCCATTTCCTCGGACGTGGCCGAGTACAACGGCATTCTGGTCAGCACCCAGATCCCGGTGCGTGCCGACGGCAGCCTGGAGCTGGGCGATATCCAGACCCAGTGCGAAGCCACCCTGCAAGCGCTGAAAGTGGCTCTGGAAAAAGCCGGCAGCGGTATGGACCGCGTGCTGCACCTGACCATCTACCTCACCGACATGGCTGACCGCGCGGTGTTCAACGAGGTGTACCAGCGCTTCTTCAGCAAGCCGTGGCCGGTGCGTGCTGCGGTGGGCGTGGCGTCGCTGGCGTTTGATGGCATGCGTGTGGAAGTGACAGCAATGGCGGCCAAGCGCTGAACGCCAGGGCGGCGGTCGACGATCAGCCGCCATTCCTATTGTCTGGGGCGCAGCTCCAGATAGAAGGGCACTTCGTATTCCGGTATGCCCGACCCGTTGGCAGGCCTGACCATCATCTTGCCGTCTTTGCAATAACCACCCATCACGGTCAGTTGGCCGATGGCAGCGGTCACCTTGCGCATGGCATCACGCTGTTCCCGCTCTTGTGCGTTATTGAAACAAGCCGGCATAGTGGCCTTCATACCTGCATCGAGCTGAGGCAACTGCCCCGCCGCCGCACAACTCTGGTCGAGCATCGCCTGATCCAGCCCCTTGGCCCCCTTGAGGTTGGCATCGCTTAGATCGGCCTGCGCCAGATTGGCACCTTGCAGGTTCGCCCCCGTCAGATCAGCACCCTGAAATTCTGCGAGCCTGAGGTCCACACCGGTAAAGTTGGCGCTCGATAGTTTTGCCGAGGCAAACGATGCAGCGGTGAGCGAGGCTCCGGAGAAGTCCGCTCGCCGAGCGGCAGCGCCTGTGAAGTTCGCAGACAGCATGTTCGATTTTTCGAAACGGGCATCTTCGAGAATTGCCCCGGCAAAGGAGCTGGAATTCAACTCGCCTGCCGAAAGGTCACTCATCGACAGGAGGCTGCCATTGAAATTGACACCGGTCCCATGCAACGCACGGGCACTCATCCTGATCATCTGCAACCGAGACAAATCCTGGCACTGCAACATGGCGCCATCCAGACTCAAGCCATCGAGAATCACTGACGCCGAACGCACTGCGGACACGGCCTGAGGAAACTCGGGAGGCAACGCGCCATTGCGTGATGACAACATCGTGTCGAACGCTTTCTCCAGGTAGCTCTGTGACTGCGGTCTATGGTTCAACCAGATCACAGTGCCTGCCAAGGCACAGACTCCAGCAATGAAGGCTGCCTTGTGCAACCTTGCACGTCTTCGCTTGCGTACCAGTAAGCGGCTGAACAACATGCGTATCAGCACAACCTCGATGCGTTTGTTGTCGATCTGTCGCTGTGCGTTGCCGTCTTCTGACATCACCGAAGTAAATACATCGTTTCCCGGCAAGCCGAAGCCGGCCGCATCTTCGACATTTTGCAACAGTGCTTTGGCAAGCCGGTTCAATTCACCTACCGACAACTCGCCTAACGCCTGGACCCCGGCAAGCCCCGTTGCAATCGTTTCGTGCAACGACTCAAGCGCCGGCCCCACCATGAAGTGCAACTTGCCCAGTACCGCTGCAAGCACCTCGGCATCAAGCCCGGTCTTGTCAATCAGAGCGTCGAACGCCTCCTGACAGCCCTCTGTACCGGCAGCACCCGCGTTGACCCATTGCTTGAGCAGCGGCAGGCTCTTGCTCTTGCGTTTTTCATCTGTGCCAGATTCGCCGGGGAGGTAGGGAGCCACGTTACTGTAGATCAAGTAACGTTCAATGCTCTGGCCCCAACGCTGCTCCAACTGCCCGAAGTGAGCCAGCGTCTTGACCATTTCCGGGTCCCGGGCGGTCCATTTCACGGCAGCGAGGCGAGTTTTCACCTGGAATACGTCAACGCCCCCGTCACTGCGCACGCCCAGAATATCGTCCTTATGCTCGAACCAGAATTCGCGGTATTCGTCGGTACGCACTGCGTCGCATAACAACAAAGCGCCCACTGCGCTCTGGTATCGATAGCGCCGCTGAATGTCAGGGGCATTGTCGCCAGGCCGGCCGGGTTTCGCATTCGGTTCTGAAAGGGGGGGTAATCTGTTGAGATGTTTGATAGTCAAAGCCTTCCTCCTGTTGATCCAAGATGAGGCGTAACCACATGATTTCAAGCGTGCTCGATAAGTTGGGGCGTAATGCATGAAGGTATCGGCCCACGCCGGCCACCTCCGAGCAGGCAAAGGTGCCATCCCACCATTTCACCGCTACAATGCCCGCCTTACCGTGACCGCCCGAACCATAACGACATGTCCCTTCCAAAGAACCACCTGGAACTGCTCAGCCCTGCCCGTGACGTGAGCATCGCCCGCGAGGCGATCCTGCATGGCGCTGACGCCATCTATATCGGCGGCCCGAGCTTCGGCGCGCGCCACAACGCCTGCAATGAAGTGGGCGATATCGCCGAGCTGGTCGAGTTCGCCCGGCGCTACCATGCCCGCGTATTCACCACCATCAACACCATCCTTCACGACAACGAACTGGAGCCGGCGCGCAAGCTGATCCACCAGCTGTACGACGCCGGCGTCGACGCGCTGATCGTGCAGGACCTGGGGGTGATGGAGCTGGATATCCCGCCAATCGAGCTGCACGCCAGCACCCAGACCGACATCCGCACCCTGGAGCGCGCCAAGTTCCTCGACCAGGCCGGCTTCAGCCAGCTGGTGCTGGCCCGCGAGCTGAACCTGCAGGAAATCCGCGCCATCGCCAGCGAGACCGATGCGGCGATCGAGTTCTTCATCCACGGCGCGCTGTGCGTGGCGTTCTCCGGCCAGTGCAACATCTCCCACGCCCAGACCGGGCGCAGCGCCAACCGTGGCGACTGCTCCCAGGCCTGCCGCCTGCCGTACACCCTCAAGGATGACCAGGGCCGCGTGGTGGCTTTCGAAAAGCACCTGCTGTCGATGAAGGACAACAACCAGACCGCCAACCTGCGCGACCTGGTAGACGCCGGCGTGCGCTCGTTCAAGATCGAGGGCCGCTACAAGGATGTGGGTTATGTGAAGAACATCACTGCCCACTACCGCAAAGAGCTCGACGCCATTCTGGAAGACCGCCCGCAATACGCCCGCGCCTCCAGCGGTCGCACCGAGCACTTCTTCGTGCCCGACCCGGACAAGACCTTCCACCGCGGCAGCACCGACTACTTCGTCAGCGACCGCAAGATCGACATTGGCGCCTTCGACTCGCCGACCTTCACCGGCCTTGCCGTGGGTGTGGTGGAAAAGGTCGGCAAGCGTGACCTGCTGGTAGCCACCGAGGTGCCACTGAGCAACGGCGACGGCCTCAACGTGCTGGTCAAGCGCGAAGTGGTAGGCTTCCGGGCCAACATCGCCGAGCTCAAAAGCGAGTCCGAAGAAGACGGCCAGAAGCGCTACCGCTACCGCGTCGAACCCAACGAGATGCCCGAGGGCCTGCACAAGCTGCGCCCCAACCACCCGCTGTCGCGCAACCTCGACCACAACTGGCAGCAGGCGCTGCAACGCACCTCGGCCGAGCGCCGGGTGGGCATCGAATGGCACGCCGTGCTGCGCGAGCAGCGCCTGATGCTGACCGCCAGCAGCGAAGAAGGCATCAGCGTGCAAGTGGCGCTGGACGGCCCGTTCGGCGCCGCCAACAAGCCGCAGCAGGCGCTGGACCAGTTGCATGACCTGCTCGGCCAGCTGGGCACCACCATGTACCACGCCAACGCCATCGAGCTGGACGCGCCACAGGCGTATTTCATCCCCAACTCGCAGCTCAAGGCCCTGCGCCGCGAAGCCATCGAGGCGCTCACCGCAGCGCGCATCGCCGCCCACCCGCGCGGCAGCCGCAAGGCCGAAACCACACCAGCGCCGGTGTACCCCGAGTCACACCTGTCGTTCCTGGCCAACGTTTACAACCAGAAGGCCCGCGACTTCTACCATCGCCATGGCGTGCAACTGATCGACGCCGCCTACGAGGCCCACGAAGAGCACGGCGAAGTGCCGGTGATGATCACCAAGCACTGCCTGCGCTTCTCGTTCAACCTGTGCCCGAAACAGGCCAAAGGTGTGACCGGCGTGCGTACCAAGGTGGCGCCGATGCAACTGATCCAGGGCGATGAAGTACTGACCCTGAAGTTCGACTGCAAGCCGTGCGAGATGCATGTGATCGGCAAGATGAAGGGCCATATCATCGACCTGCCGACCCCTGGCAGCGCGGTGGCCCAGGTAGTTGGCCACATCAGCCCCGAAGACCTGCTCAAGACCATCCCGCGCGCGCCGCATTGATCGTGCGCCGGCGCGGGCGATGCGCACAGCCTGTGCCGGCCTCATCGCCGGCAAGCCGGCTCATACAGGGACAGCACAGGCCTTGAGGCCATGCCAATCCTGTGGGAGCGGGTTTACCCGCGAAGAGGCCGGCACAGAAGCACAAAAGTCTCAAACGAGACACATAATTGCATTTCCTGCACAATACCTCGCATGCGACCCACGCGAGGCACCTAAATGCAACCCACGCCCCACGACGAACGCCTGATCAAGGCCCTGGCCAACGCCATCGTGGTCCACCCGCGCGCCACCCTCAAGGAGCTGGCCGAAGCCGCCGGCGTCAGCAAGGCCACCCTGCACCGCTTCTGCGGCACCCGTGAAAACCTGGTGGCAATGCTCGAGCAGCATGGCGAACGGGTACTCAACCAGGTCATCGACAACGCCGCCCTGGCCAGTGCCGAGCCGCAGGCTGCCATTCGCCACCTGATCGGCGAGCACCTCAAGCACCGCGAGATGCTGGTTTTCCTGATGTTCCAATACCGCCCCGACACCCTGCTGGGTGACAGCGAAGACCGCCGCTGGCTGGCCTACACCCGGGCCATGGACGCGTTCTTCCTGCGCGCCCAGCAGGCGGGTGTGCTGCGCATCGATATCAGCGCTGCGGTATTCACCGAAATGTTCCTGAGCATGATCTACGGCATGGTCGATGCCGAGCGCCGTGGCCGCGCCGCCAGCGCCAACTCGGCCCAGGCGCTGGAGCAGTTGTTCCTGAGCGGGGCCAGGGCGAGCAGTTGATCAGCGCCAGGGAGCGGGCAGGCCTCAATGAAAATCCCGGCTACGCACGGCCAGCCCCTGCAACAACACGCTCACATCCTCCAGGCGCCGCGCAATCAGGTGGCGCACCCCGTCCTTGTGCTCCAGCCGCCCACTCACCTTGAGCAACTGCGAGCCGACCAATGCCTTGCGCTGGCGTTCGGCCAGGTCACGCCAGACCACCACGTTGACCAGGCCGTGTTCGTCTTCCAGGGTCACAAAGGTCACGCCACTGGCCGTCTGCGGCCGCTGCCGGCCGACCACGATGCCGGCCACCGCGATGTTGTCGCCATCCCCCACGCCGGCCAGCTCGGCGCTACTGCGACAGCCAAGGGCACGTAAACGCGAGCGCAGCAAGGTCAACGGGTGCGGGCCCAGCGTGGTGCCCAGGGTTTGGTAATCGGCCAGCAGGTCCTCCCCCACCGTCGGGGCGGGCAGGTCGACAAACGCCTCGGCTGTTGGCTGCACCTGTGCGAACAACGGCAATTGCGCCTGCACCGCAGCCACTTGCCAGCGCGCCTGGTGGCGGTCACGGGCCAAGCCACGCAGGGCTCCGGCATCGGCCAGTTTCGCCCGGGCACGGCTGTCCAGGGCAGCGCGCAGGCACAGGTCTTCGACATCCTGCCAGGGCCCTTGCGCGCGGGCTTGCTCCAGGCGCAGGGCGTCGGCCTCGTTGAAGCCGCGGATCTGCCGCAACCCCAGGCGGATGGCCAACTGATTGCCTTCAAGCGGCTCCAGGGTGCAATCCCACTGGCTGTGCAGTACATCCACCGGGCGCACCTCGATGCCCTGCCGACGGGCCTCCTGCAGTAGCTGGTCAGGGCTGTAGAAGCCCATCGGCCAACTGTTGACCAGGGCACAGGTGAAGATCGCCGGCTCGTGGCACTTCAGCCAACTGCTGGCGTAACACAGCAGGGCGAAGCTGGCGGCATGGGATTCAGGGAAGCCATAGCTGCCAAAGCCCTTGATCTGCTCGAAGATGCGCTCGGCAAAGGCCAGCTCGTAGCCATTGCGCAGCATGCCGTCGATCAAGCGTACGCGGTGCGGCTCCAGGCCGCCGTGGCGCTTCCAGGCCGCCATGCTGCGGCGCAGCTGGTCGGCCTCGCCCGGGGTGTAGTCGGCGGCCACCATGGCCAGTTCCATCACCTGTTCCTGGAACAGCGGCACGCCCAGAGTGCGTTGGAACACCTCCTTGAGCTTTTCCGACGGGTAGGTGACTGGCTCAAGCTCCATTCGCCGGCGCAGGTACGGGTGCACCATATCGCCCTGGATAGGCCCAGGGCGCACGATCGCCACCTCGATCACCAGGTCGTAGAACGTGGCCGGCTTGAGCCTCGGCAGCATGGCCATCTGCGCCCGCGACTCGATCTGGAACACGCCCATGGTTTCGGCGCGGCTGATCATCGCGTAGGTGGCCGGGCACTCTGCGGGGATGCTGGCCAGGGTCAGGGCGCGGCCGCGGTGCAACGCCAGAAGGTCGAAGCAACGCCTAAGGGCGCTGAGCATGCCCAAGGCCAGCACATCGACCTTGAGCAGGCCGACCATGTCCAGGTCGTCCTTGTCCCACTGGATCACTGTGCGCTCGGCCATGGCCGCATTCTCCACCGGCACCAGTTCGTGCAGCGGCTGCTGCGAGATGACGAAGCCACCCGGGTGCTGCGACAAGTGCCGAGGGAAGCCGATCAGCTCGCCGGCCAGCACCAGAATGCGCCGCAGCGACGGGCTCTGCGCATCGAAACCGGCCTCGGCCAGGCGCTCGGCGTCGGGGATGCGGTCGCTCCAGCGCCCGCAGCACTTGGCCAGGGCATCCACCTGGTCGGCCGGCAGCCCCAGCACCCGGGCCACATCGCGCACCGCACCGGCAGCGTGGTAGCTGCTGACCACGGCGGTAAGCGCAGCGCGGTGCCGGCCGTAGCGGCGGAACACGTACTGGATCACCTCTTCGCGGCGCTCGTGCTCGAAGTCCACGTCGATATCCGGCGGCTCGTTGCGCTCGCGCGACAAAAAGCGCTCGAACAGCAAACGGTGCTGCATGGGGTCCAGTTCGGTGATGCCCAGCACGAAGCACACCACCGAATTGGCCGCAGAGCCCCGCCCCTGGCAGAGAATGTGCTGGCTGCGGGCGAAGGCGACGATATCGTGCACGGTGAGGAAGTAGCTCTCGTAGCCCAGCTCCTCGATCAGCGCCAGCTCATTGGCCAGCACCTCGTGCACTTGCTCGCTCGGCCCCTGCGGCCAACGCTTGGGCAGCCCGCACTGGCACAAATGCCGCAGCCAACTGGCGGGGGTATGGCCTTCGGGCACCAGCTCACGTGGGTACTGGTAGTTGAGCTCGCCGAGGTCGAACGTACAGCGCTGGGCGATGACCTGGGTTTGTGCCAGCAATGACGCAGGGTACAGCTCGCCCAGTTGCTCCCGCGTGCGCAGGTGGCGCTCGCCATTGGCGAACAGGTAGCGCCCGGCCTCGGCCACGCTGCAATGGGCACGGATGGCGCTCATGCAGTCCTGCAGGGCCCGGCGCCCGCGGGCATGCATGTGCACATCGCCGCAAGCTACCAATGGTATGCCCAACGCTTCGCCCAGGGCCTGGAGCCCTGCCAGGTGCGCCGCATCATCGGCGCCACGGTGCAGGTGCACGGCAAGCCAAAGGCGCTTGCCTAACAGTTCGAGCAAGCGCTCCCCTGTGGCGCGGTCAAAGGCAGGTTCGGGTACCCACAAGGCCAACAGCCCCTCGTGGTGGTCGGCCAGGTCCTGCGCCAGCAGTTGGTAGCTGCCCTTCTCGGCTCGCCTTCGGCCTTTGGTGATCAGGGCGCAGAGGTTCTGGTAGCCGGTAAGGTTTTCCACCAGCAAAACCAGTTTCGGCCCTTGTTGCAGGCGTACCTCACTGCCGACTATCAGCTTCAGCCCGTGCGTCTTGGCCGCCTGCCAGGCGCGCACGATACCCGCAAGGGTGCATTCGTCGGTAATCGCCAACGCTTGATAGCCCTGCTCGCTGGCCCGGCGAAACAGCTCATCGGCGCTGGAGGCGCCACGCTGGAAGCTGAAGCTGGACAGGCAGTGCAGCTCGGCATAATGCGGCGCGCTCATGCGAACCAGCCTTGCAACCACAACGGCCCGGGCTGGGCCAGGTCACGGTAGGCCCAGCCACGCAGGCCGTCGCGGGTTTCGATACGGTAGTAGTCGCGGCGCACATCGCCGCCGTCCCACCACCCCGATTCGATACGCTCAGCCTGGCCGAGCCACTGCAAGCCGGTTTCAGGCAACGCCAGCGGCTCTGCCAGCAACCACCCCGGGCGGCTGCCCGGGGCAACCAGCAGCGCCGCCGGCCCGCCCTGCGGCGCCCCATGCCAGGCACATTCCGGGCGATGGTCATCTGCGGCCTGCAAGCCCTTGACCGCCTCGTCGCCCAGCCGAGCCCGCAGGCGCTCGCGCAGTTGCTCCCAGGGCTGGGCCTGCTGTGCACGCGGCTCGAACAACGCCCTGTGTTGCGGCACGAACGCTGGCAGGTCGGCGGCGACCAGCCGCAGGTTGCGCACCGGCGCCGGAATGCGCAGCGGCTCGAGGCGCCCGCGGGCCAGTTCGAACAGCATCGCCGCATCCCGCTCGGCGGCCAGCAAGCCGACCTGCAGCACCGTGTCCGGGCCTTCGGCATGCTCCAGATGCAGTGCAAAACGTTGCACGCCACAATCGCGCCCGGCGAGAAAGGCCGCCAGGTCGTTGAGCAAGCGGCGCAGCGGAAACAACAGCGCCTGGTGCGATTCAACGTCGAAGTTAAGCTCCAGCCGCGCCTCGAAACGGTCGGGCGGCTGGTAGTAATCCAGCCCCAGCGAGCGCAGGCCGAACAACTGGTCAAGGTGCAACTGCACCTGCAGGTTGAAACGCCGGGCCAATGCATCGCGCGGCAATGCCTGGACCTGGCCGAGATTGCGCAGGCCCATGCGTAAAAAGGCTTCGCAGGCGTCTGGTGGCAGCCCTGCACGTTCGACAGGTAGCTTGAGCAAGGCTTCGCGGGTTTCATCGACCGTGCTGGCAGCCAACCCGTCGTGGGCATTGGCCAGCATTCGCGCCGCCACCGGGTTGCTGGCCAGTACAATGCGGTTGCGCAAGCCCAGCCCGGCCAACTCGTCGCGCAGACGGGCCTGGAACAACGGCCAGGGCCCGAACAGTTGCAGGCTCGAGCCCACCTCGATCAACAGCGCCCGCGGGTAATGCACACTGACCTGGGCACTGAAACGGTAGGCCCAGGCGGCCAGCAATTGCTGCAGGTGCTCGATGCGCGCAGGGTCTGGTTCGATACAGGTGAACCCGTCAGCCAGCGCCCTGGCGGCGGTGAGTGCCTGGCCCGCCTTGAGGCCCAGCTTGGCCGCTGCGGGGTTGACCGCCTGCAGCACACGACGCTGCGCCGGGCCGCCAATCAACACCAAAGGCGTATCGGGGTCGTCACGCTCGCGCAGGATGCTGTCCAGCGCCAGCTGCGGTAACAGGATGCAGGCCCAGAGCATGTGCCATCAGCCTCTGCAGGCAATAGGTGCGGCCGGCGGCAGGCCGCCGCGGCATTTGAGCACGCGCCACTGCGCCGGGCGCGCGTCGATGGCAATACGCAGGGCCGCTGGCGACGGGTTGTGCGCAGCCTGCTGCGGGCGGCAGGCGAAAGCCAGTGCCTCGCCGGTTTCGGCCGCCACCTGCAGGCGGCGCAGGGCGCGGTCATCGGCCCGCTGTGGCCAGCACAGCACTGCCGAGCAACTTCCCGAGCGCAGGCATTGCTCGGCAGCCCACAAGGCGTCAGCCGCCTCGGCTTCCACCTGTACCAGCCAGCGCAGGTCGACACCTGCCGCTTGCCAGGCCGGCGCGTAGGGAATGAACGGCGGCGCCACCAGCACCACCCGTTCGCCCGCTACAGTCAAACGTGCAAGCGTCGGCCACAGCAGTTGCAACTCGCCACAGCCTGGGCTGGCCAGCAGCAGCTCACTGAGCGCCGCGGACGGCCAACCGCCATCGGGCAGGTGTTGATCAAGCGTGGCATGGCCGCTGGGCTGCAGGCCGAGCGGGCGAGATTGCGCCTGCCGCCCCCGCCAGACCTGGCGCTGGTCGAGCAGGCGATCGAGGCTGACCACCGCGCCCATCAGTCACGCCTCAGCAGGCCGCAGAACACGCCCTCGATGAAAAACTCATGTTCCGGACCAATGTCGATGGGTTGGTAGTTGGGGTTGCGCGGCAGCAGGCGATAACCCTCGCGGGTGCGTTGCAGGCGCTTGATGGTCACCTCGCCGTCCAGCCGGGCCACCACGATCTGCCCGTCACGGGCATCGCCCTGCTGGCGGATACCCACCAGGTCGCCGTCGAAGATACCGTCGTCGACCATCGAGTCGCCGCGCACCTTGAGCAGGTAGTCGGGGGTGCGGCGGAACAGGCTGGGGTCGAGCAGCAGTTGTTCGTGGATGCCCAGGTCGGGGCCGATGGGCGCACCGGCGGCCACCTGGCCGAGTACCGGCAGCTCGAGGATTTCAGGGCGGCGCAGCGGTTCGGCGAGACGAATGCCACGCGCCTGGTTGGGGGTGACGTCGATGTAGCCGGCCTGGCACAGGGCGGTGATGTGTTTGCGCGCCACGCTGCGCGAGGCAAAACCGAAGCGCTCGGCGATATCGGCCAACGACGGCGGCTGGCCTTGCTCGGTGATGCGCTCGCGAATGAATTCGAGGATGGCGCGGCGTTTGGGGGTCAGGTTGTCCATGGAGCACATTTGTACTCTTTTTCTGAAACACTGAACAGCCCCCTTCATCCACAGGTTTGGCTATGATGTTGCTGAATTGATTCTTCAACGCCAGGATGCCCGATGCTCACCGCCCTGCTGTTCGACCTCGACGGAACCCTCACCGATACCGATACCTTGCACCTGCAGGCCTTTCGCAAGCTGCTGCACGACCATGACGGCCGCCAGCTGACCCAGGCGCAGTTCAACAGCCAGATCAGCGGGCGCTCCAACGGCTTGTTGTTCGCCGAGCTGTTTCCCGCCGCCAGCGCCGCCCAGCGCCAGGCCCTGGCCGAACGCAAGGAGGCGTTGTTCCGTGAGCTGTCCCCCACCCTCGAGCCCCTGCCCGGCCTGCTGCGCCTGCTCAACCATGCACGTCTGCAGGCCATTGGCATGTGCGTGGTGACCAACGCGCCGCGGCTGAATGCCGAGCACATGCTGGGGGCCATGGGCCTGAACGAGTGGTTCGACCATGTGCTGGTCAGCGACGAGCTGGCACGGCCCAAGCCCGACCCGCTACCCTACCTCACCGGGCTGCAGAAGCTGGGGGCCAACGCCGCCCAGGCGCTGGCTTTCGAAGATTCCTTGCCGGGCGTACAGGCGGCCAGTGGCGCTGGTATCTATACCGTGGGGCTGGCGACCACGCAGAGTGCCGAGAGGTTGCATGAGGCTGGGGCGCAGCTGGTGATTGAGGATTTTGATGATCCGCGGTTGTGGGCGTTGATTGGGGGGATGGAGGAGTAGGTTTTTTTTGGGGTTACCAAAGGCCTTTCCCGTTCAAGGTCCTCGTATGGGCTGCCAGGTGCTCGCCACAACCCTTGCAGCGCCTACCAGATCGAGCGCCGCCCGCGCGGCGCATCGCGACACAAGGCCGCTCCTACAGTTTGTTTCGGGCCAGTCTGTTCTGTGCCATCACCTGGTCCGCCTTGTTGGCTCGACGCGATATCGGCGTGGGCATTGCCGCCGCTCCATATGACTCATGACATGCACCAAGGCAGGCGCCGATACTTTCACAGGCATGACTGGCCCGAAACAGATGCAGGAGCGGCCTTGTGTCGCGATGCGCCGCGCGGGCGGCGCTCGATCTCACAGGCGCTGCAAAGGCTGTGGCGAACACCCGGCAGCCTTCATGCAACTTAAAGCCAAACCTCTTGCCCGCATCCAATCCCCCAACCACTCATCGCCCACCCACTCCCCCCTGTCGATTCCGCCGCCCCCCACCCGACCACTAGCTGAACCCCCACCCGCGGAGCCCACCCCATGACCACCCCCAAGCACCCGGTCGCCTCCCGCGACCAATGGCTGACCGCCCGCCGCCAGCTCTGGCTGCACGAAAAAGCCTTCACCCACCAGCGCGACGAACTCGCCGCTGCCCGCCGCGCCCTGCCCTGGGTAAAGGTTGAACAGAACTACCGCTTTCATGGCCCTGACGGCGAATTGACCCTGGCCGACCTGTTCGCCGGCCGTAGCCAGCTCTTGGTCTACCACTTCATGTTCGCCGACGGCTGGCAGGAGGGCTGCCCGGGCTGCTCGTTCCTCGCCGACCACTTCGACGGCGCCAACCTGCACCTGGCCCACCACGATGTATCGCTGGTGGCGGTATCACGGGCACCCTTAGATGAGTTCCAGGCCTTTCGCCAACGCATGGGCTGGCGCTTCCCCTGGTACTCGTCCCATGGCAGCCGCTTCAACGAAGACTTCGGTGTGAGCGTTGCCAGCGATGGTCGCGGCGAATACAACTACGAACCCTACGCGGGCGAGGAAAGCGAGCTGCCCGGCCTGAGCGCGTTCTACCGCGACAGCGACGGCGCCCTCTACCACACCTACTCCACCTACGCCCGCGGCCTGGACATTCTGGTCAACACTTACAACTTCCTCGACCTGGCCCCGCTGGGGCGTAACGAGGGCGGGACCATGGACTGGGTACGCCACCATGACCGCTACGATGAGCCGGCCGCCAAACCGCACTGCTGCGGCGACTGAAGCGGCTCAGGCGTCCGGGTCGACCACCAGCGGCTCGCCGATGGCATAGAAGTGCCCGCCCGCCACGTAGTGCAGGCTGCGCCAGTCGGGCCCGGCGTGCTCATAGGCCCAGTGGCCGTCGCAAAATACGCGGTCGTCGGCCCAGGCGGCGACCACCTCGCCGATGAACAGGTCATAGGTTTGCTGGTTGTGCGGCTCATCGATCACCCGGCACATCAGCCAGGCCGAACAGCCGTTGACCAGTGGCGCTTCGAAGCCCTCCACCCGGGCCAGCTCCACGCCGATACGCGCCAACTTGTCGGGCTGGTCGAACAGGCTGTGATGGCCCACCTGGTGAGTGAGCCTTGCCTGGGCGGCATTGGGTACCTGCAACACGAACCAGCCGCTGCCCTCGACCAGTTGGCGGGTGCGGGCGATCTTGTCCAGCACCACCGTGACCTTGGGCGGGTCGAAGTCCAGAGCACAGGCCCAGGCGGCCGCCATCACGTTGTCGACCCCCGCATGGCTGGCCGACACCAGTACGGTCGGGCCGTGGTTGAGCAGGCGGTAGGCCTTGTTCAAGGGCACGGGCTGGAAGTGTTCGTTCATGGGGTTACCTCGGTGCAAACGGCGGCGCGGCCTGATTTGAAAGTTCAGCATTGTGCCGCAGCGCCAGGGCCTGCGGCCAGGCTGACCCGGGTCAAGGCAGCCAACAGCTCGGTTTAGGTAGCTTAGGAAGCTTCCTAGCACGCAACAGGATGCGTCCTACACCTTGCCGCTCGTGCGGCACTTCATGATCGGACCTGGATGTCGTCCCGGCCGCCGTCAGCGGCCAGCCCCAACCCGACGAGGCCCCAGCATGCCCACCACTGCCCTGCGTACCACCTTGCGCCAGTTGCTGGCCCATGATTTCAGCAACCCCGACAACAACCCCAACCTTTCAGGCGTGCGCTTTTTCTGCGCCACCGACGAACCCACGCGCTTGCTGATCGAGCAGGTCGAACTGCTGGCCAGCGAGGCCCTGTTCGATGTGACCGGGCGCGCCCTGCCCGAGCGCATGCGCGCCGCCGCCATAGAAGGGGTCAGCATTCAGCAACGACGCAAAGCCCCGGATGACGAGACCGTGATCCGCATTGCCCTGCCCGACAAAAGCTACATCACCGTGAGTACTGCCCGGTTGTGAGCCGCTGGCGTGTTCGACTTTGTGGGTACGATAGCCTTGTACTGCCTGTGCCGGCCTCATCGCCGGCAAGCCGGCTCCTACAAGCCCGCGCGCCCCACTTGCGCCCACCAGCACAAACCTCGAAGCTTTGCAGCTCCCAGCCGCGCCGGACCCGCCACATGGAACTGCACATCCGCCTCGAAGGCCGCAAAGGCCTCACCGAGCAGCTCTACCAGCAACTGCGCGCCGGCATTGAAAGCGGCCATCTGGCGGCAGGTACCCAACTGCCCCCCACCCGCCTGCTGGCCGAGCAACTGGGCGTGTCACGCAAGACGGTGGCGGAGGCCTATTCACGCCTGACCTACGACAACCTGCTCAGCGGCAAGGTCGGCCGTGGCACGTTCATCGCCCCACGCCTGCCGGTGCAGCACAACGCCAACGAAAACGTCCCCTTGGCCGCCGCCGAATCCCTCGAGCGCTGGCACCAGCGCGCCACGGTGCTGGGCCGCCGGGCACTGGATGCGCCCTCGCGCTACGACTTCGTCGGCGGCGCCTCGAGCAAGGCGCAGTTCCCCTACGACCACTGGCGTAGCTGCCTGCAATACGCGTTGCGCCGCAGCCAGCGCCACACCGACCGGCAGTTCTCCCCGCAGGGCCTGCCCGAACTGCGTGAAGCCATCGCCCATCACATTGCCTACGCCCGTGGCGTGCACTGCACCGGCGCCGATGTGCTTGTGTGCAACGGCGCCCAACAGGCCCTGGACCTGATCGCCCGGGTATTGGTGGAACCTGGCAGCAAGGTAGCCATGGAAGACCCCGGCTACCCGCCGGCCCGCCAGTTGTTCCTGGCCCTGGGCGCACAGCTGCAGTCGGTGCCGGTGGATGGCCAGGGCCTGTGCGTTGAGCAGATCGCCGACGGCACCCGGCTGATCTATGTCACCCCTTCGCACCAGTTCCCGCTGGGCATGCCGATGAGCGAGGCACGCCGCCAGGCATTGCTGGCCCGCGCCGCCGAGCTGGGCGCACTGGTGATCGAGGACGACTACGACTGCGAGTTCCGCTACCAGGGGCCAGCCGCCGAGGCCTTGCAGCGCCTGGACCGACACGGCCTGGTGGCCTATGTCGGGACCTTCTCCAAGACCCTGCTGCCCGAACTGCGCCTGGGCTACGCGGTGCTGCCACCGGCGGTGATGCAGGCGGCTTGCGTGGCCAAGCACCTGACCGACTGGCACAGCCCGAGCCTGCAGCAGTGGGCGCTTGCCCGGTTCATCGGCGAAGGCCACCTGAACCGCCACATCCGCCGCTGCCACGAGGTCTACAGTGCTCGGCGCGAACGCATTCTGGCGCGCCTGGATGGCGACCTGGCGCCTTGGTTCAGCGCAGTACCGGCCAGTGCCGGCTTTCACTTGAGCGCCCTGGCCCGCCCGGGGCTGGACGTCGAGCAGTTGATCAACCTGGCGCGCAAGGTTGAGGTCGGCCTTTACTCGCTGGCACCGTTCTTCAGTGAAGCACCGGTGCAACCGGGCTTGCTCCTGGGTTTCGGCGCCATCGAGCTATTGGACATCGACCCGGCACTGGACCGGGTCGCCGATACCTTGCAAAGCCTCAGCTGACAGGCGCCGGTTCGCGCTGCGGCCCTGGGCGGGCGATTGCTTGCCGATAACCACCCGGGGCAAAGCGCACGGTCACCACCAGCATGGCCAGCACGGTGCAGGCCAGCAGCGTCCACGACGCCTGAAAGTCGCCACTGACATCCCGAAGCCAGCCGGTGATGTAGGGCACGATGCCGGTGACGATAAAGCCCACGCCCTGCACGAACGCCGCAAGGCTGCCCGCCTCGGCTGGCGTGCGCAGGTGCTCCAGGGTCAGCGTCAGGCTCAGGCTGAAGCACGCTCCAAGGCCCAGGCCGATCATCGCCACCCACAGGCCCATGGCGCTGGCGGGGGCCAGCAGCAGGCCGCTAAAGCCGCCCAACTGGATCAGCAGCGCCAGCCATAGCCCCGGCCGCCGGTCGGGCAGGCCACGCAGCAGCAGTGGCAGCCCCAACGCACCGGCCACCTGGAACACGGTCATCAGGCCCACCAGCTCACCACCACCCTGAGCCGTGCCGCCATGCTCCAGGTGATAGGCCGGCAGCCAGGCCACCATGCTGGTGTAGCCGCCGTTGATCAGCCCGAAGTACAACGCCAGCAACCATGCCCGGCGGTTGCCGAACCAGTGGCCGCCGGCGCTACCAGCAAGGGTCGCCAACGGCTGGCGCGGCCGCAGGGCCAACCAGGCCAGCACGGCCAGCAGTGCGGGGGCGGCCCATACCCCAAGCCCCACCTGCCAATGCCCGAAGTGCGCGCTGATCGATGGCCCCAACAACGCCGCCAGGCCGCCGCCGCTCATCAGCGCCGCCGAATAGATGCCCATGGCTGCCGGCAGCCGCCCCGGGAACCAGCGGTTGACCAGCCCCGGCATCATCCCCTGCACCACCGCCACCCCCAGCCCGGCCAGCACCGCACTGGCAATCAATGCCCAGGCGCTGCCCAGTTGCAGGCGCCACAGGCAGGCCAAGGCAATGGCCGAGAGCCCGGCGAGCATGCCGCCATGCTCGCTCAGCCAGCGCCGCAGCCAAGGCTGCAGCAGCGGTACCAGCCCCATGCACAGTACCGGCAAGGCGGTCAGCAAGGCCGCTTGCTGGTAACCCAGCCCGGTGCTCTGGCGCATGGGCTCGAGCAACGGCCCGATGCTGGTGAGGATCGGCCGCAGGTTCAGCGCCAGCAGCACCACCAGCAGCAGGTTCAGTGCACCCCTCATGCCTGGCCAGCCTGTTTCCACTCGGCGTACAGGCCCGCTTCGCCGGCGGGCTTCAACGGGCGCAGTGGCAGGCTTTGCTGCTGCGGCGGGCGCGCCATCTGCGCGTAGACCGCCGCGGTAGACAACCCATAGGGCTCGCCTTCGGCGTTGTCGTAGGCAAACCAGGCCCGCTCGATACCGCACAGGTGCATGGCCGCCAGGCACATCGGGCACGGGTGGCCACTGGCGTAGATCTCGGCGCCGTCCAGACGTGGGCGGCCCAATGCCTGGGCGGCCTTGCGAATGGCCTGCATCTCGGCGTGGCTGGTCGGGTCCTGGGTGCTGTGGATTTCGTTGACGGCGCGGGCGACTACCTGGCCCTGGTACACCAGCACCGCGCCGAAGGGCCGGCCACCGGCGTGAATATTGGCACGGGCGAGCTCAAGGGCTTCGCGCATGAATGGTTCGTGGGACATGGCTGAGGTTCTCTGCAAAACACCCGGCCATTATCCCGCCTGCCCTGCCCTGGCAGAAATGAAGAGATTGGATGCAACCCAGTGGCCACCTGAATACGCGCATTGGCCTCCTGGCAAAGCGCGGGATTGGCTATTCGGCCGGGGGCCAGCTGGCGCTAAGGTAGTGCCACACGCTCAATTTCACAGTTTGAATTTGCCGGAGAAGCACCATGCACGAACGTATCGAATGGGCCAAGCACGCCCCGGAAGCTTACAAAGCCATGATCGGCCTGGAGCAAGCCTTGCTGGCCTCGGGCCTTGAGCACTCGCTGCTCGAACTGGTGCGCCTGCGTGCCTCGCAGATCAACGGCTGCGCCTATTGCGTCAACCTGCACGCCAACGATGCGCGTAAAGCCGGCGAAACCGAGGCCCGCCTGCAGACGCTGAGCGTCTGGCGCGAAACCCGCTACTTCACCCCGCGCGAGCGTGCGGCCCTGGCCTGGCTCGAAAGCCTGACCCGCCTGCCCGAGCGTGGCGCCCCGCAGCCTGAATACGAGGCATTGCTGGAGCACTTCGACGCCAGGGAAGTCGCCAACCTGACCTTGGCCATTGCCACCATCAATGCCTGGAACCGTTTTGGCGTGGGCTTTGCGATGGTGCCGGCCTGAGCACAGGGGTGCCATGGATGGCTTGCGATTTTCAACACAGCGCCGTCAGGTCACGGCGCTTGCACCACGATAATCCAGGCCAACGCTGCTGATCCCTCGTACACTGCCAGGCACATCCCTGCCCAGCCCACGCCCATGATCCAGTCGCCCCTAGACCTGTTCGGCCCCGAACCTCAGCAGTTGGCTCCCCATACCACACTGTTGCCGGGCTTCGCCCTGGCCGAAGTCGAACTGCTGCTGAACGCCCTGCGCCCGGTGCTCAAGGCGGCGCCGCTGCGGCACATGCGTACCCCTGGCGGCTTGCCGATGGCCGTGGCCCTGAGCAACTGCGGGGCCTTGGGCTGGGTCAGCGACGAGCATGGCTATCGCTACACCGCGCTCGACCCACAGAGCAACCAGCCTTGGCCGCCCCTGCCCTTGGTGCTCCAGGCGCTGGCCAGCCGCGCGGCTGCGCTGGCCGGGTTCGAGGGCTTCGTGCCAGATGCCTGCCTGGTCAACCACTACCGGCCCGGCGATCGCCTGAGCCTGCATCAGGACCGCGATGAGCGTGACTTCAGCCAACCCATCGTGTCGGTTTCCCTGGGGTTGCCTGCGGTGTTCCTGCTTGGCGGTTTGCAGCGCAGTGAACCTGCCCGGCGTATAGCGCTGAACCATGGTGACGTGCTGGTCTGGGGGGGTGAGGACAGGCTTCGGTTCCATGGCGTGCTGCCGATCAAGCCTGGCGTGCATGCACGTTTGGGGGAGCGGCGGATCAACCTTACCCTGCGCAAGGCAGGGTGATCTTTTCGTCCTCACCCCACAGAACAACAGCGCCACAAACTATTAGCCGTTCCCGCAGCCCAGCGCCGGCAAACCGGGCATACCCTCAAAAATCGCGTTTATAGAAGATATCCAGCGAACTGGCCAACCCGCTGGCAGCCTCCAGGTAGACCTTGCGGCTGAGCTTGTAGCGCAACGCGATGGTGTTGGCCGGCTCGAACACCCCCACCCCATAACGCAAACTCAGGCGCTCGGTCAGGTTACCGCTGGCCACCACACTGGTGCTGTTACCCGAACCCTGGGTATCGAGCTGAAAGTCATCGATACCCAGGTTCGACGCAAGGCTGCCAGTCAGCCCGGCACTGCCAGCCAGGCCCAACCCCAGGGCCGCTTCGGCCAGCATGTTGCTGTCTTCGCCCGAGGCCCCCAGCGGCCGGCCCATCACCAGGTAAGACAACGCCTGCTCCTGGCTCATGGCCGGCTCCGAGAACACCTTGGTAGTGGGTTGTTCGGCATTGCCGCTCAGGCGAATACCGGCAATCACATCGTCCACCTGGCGGATCGCCTCGATATCCAGGTAGGGCTGGTCGATGGGCCCGGCGAACAGCAGGCGCGCACGGCGGATGGTCAGGCGCTGGCCGTAGGCACGGTAACGGCCGTCGGCCAGGCTCAGCTCGCCACGGGTATCGAGGTTGTCGCCAATATGTACATGCCCAAGCAGGTTGGCCGTCAGGCCAAAGCCGCTGAACGATAGTTTCTCTCGCCCTACCTCGACATCGATGTCCATGGCCACCGCCATGGGCGGCTTGCCCTGCTCGGTCTGCTGACCAACGATCACGGTGTCGTCGGACACCTTGACCGTCGAGGGCGGCAATTCGCGCACCACGATCTTGCCCTTGGGCACCAGCACTTTGCCGGTGACGGCCAGCCTGTCGTCCAGCAAACGGATCACCAGGTCGGGCGCCACCTCCAGGGTGGCGTAGGGCTCGACGGTCACGGGTAACTGCTGCCCTTGCAGGCGCAGGTCCATTGCCAGTGCCTGGCCCCAGGTCAGGCTCCCGGCCAACTGCCCATGGCCGGCGTCGCCGCTTCGCCAGTTACCTGCCAACTGCACCCGCTCCCCGTCGATCTGCGCCTGAACGGCCAGTTGCTGCAAGCTCACCGGCAGTTCTGCACCGCTGACCTCGCCGCCACTGAGGGCGAGGTTACCGCTGACCTGGGGCGCCATCAGGCTGCCCGACAGCCGACCGCTGCCGTTGAGCTGGCCAGCCAGGCGCTCGACCATCGGCAGGAACGGCCGGGCGATGGACAGGTCCAGCCCGGCCAGGCGGAAATCACCCGACAGCGGCTTGTTGCGGCCCAGCGGGTCCAGGCGGGTATTCAGGGCCAGCTCGCCCAGGCGCTCGCCACGAAAGTCCAGGCGGGTATCGACCCGACGCGGCGCGAGCGTGCTGTCCAGGCGCAGCACCTGGTAAGGGAAGTCGACCCAACGGCCGTTGTCGCGCACGCGCAACGTGCCGCCGCCGGCATCTATACGGATGCTGCCCTTGGGCCCGCTGGCGGGGATATCCAGGTTGACGTCGGCATTGAGCAGGCCCTGCCAGGCAAAATCCTTGGGCAACCACTGCGCCAGGCTGTCCAGCGGGAACTGCTTGAGGTGATAGCGCAACCGCGGCTCGGGGGCCAGGCGCTGGTCCTCACCGCACAGGCTGGCCTGCCCCGAGCGCCAGCAATGGGCGCCGAAGTCCAGTTGGCCGCTGGCCAGGCGCTGCAGCTTTGCCGGCGCCTGCAACTGCCAGTCCTGGCCACCGGCCTGGATGCGCCCGCTGGCCAGGCGGCCGCGCCAGTCACCTTTGCCCAGGGTGCCGTCCGCGGCCAGGTCGAGCTTCAACTGCGGGCCATTCAGCGCCAGGGTTGCCGCCTGCTGGCGGATATCACCCTTGCCCTGCACGCTGAGCTCACCCAGTGCGGTGTCACCCAGGCGAATACCACTGGCGTCGAGCTTGAGCTGACCGCGCTGGGCGCTGTCCAGGCGCGCGTCCAGGGCCAGGCGCTGCAGCCGGTTGTCGGCCTGGGCCAGCTGCTGGCCTTGCAAGGTCAGCGTGCCCTGCGGCGCGGCAAGGGTGCCGGCCAGGTCCAGGCGGCCTTTGGCCTGCCCTTGCAGGCCCGGCCATAGCTGGCCGAGACGTGGCAGCTCGAGGTCGACGCGCCCGGCCAGGCGTTGCTGCAGGCTGGCGCTGCCATTGATGCGGTTGTCGCCCAGTTGCACGGCCAGGCTGCCCAAGGTCCAGTTCTCACCCGCACCGTCGGCATCCACCTTGAGCATGGCCGGCTGGCCGCGCAAGCGCCCTTTCAGGTCAAGTTGTGCCTTGAGCTGCAACTGCTCGTTCTTCAATTCGCCCTGGCTGCGCAAGGGCCCGGCCAGGGTGCCGGGCAGCTCGGCCAGCCAATAGGCCGGGTCAAGCGCCGACAGTTGCAGGTCGACATCCCAGGCCAGGCTGTCGGCAAAACGCAATGCCACGCTGCCGGCGGCCTTGCCTTGCCCTGCAGTCAACGCCAGCTGCGCCAGGCGCACCTGGGCAAGGTCACCGTCGAACGGGCTGGCCAGCTTGAATGCACCGGCCGGGCCATCGAGGTCACCCTCAAAGGCGCCGTTATAGTTGCCATCGCGGTACTTCACCTGTGCAGTGAAGCGTTTGAGCGTTACCTGCGGCGGCGTCTGCAACGGGTACAGGCGCAGCCAGGGGAAGTCCAGCCAGTCGGCCGTGGCCTCGGCGCTCAGGCCTTGTTGCCAGTCGGCGCTGGCCTGCAGTTTCAGGTGCTGGGTGTCGCTGGCGGTCAGATCCAGCGCCTCCAGGCGCGCACCCTTGGCATCCACCTTGCCTGCCAGTTGCAGCGCGACCGGCCCCTGTTCAGCCGGCAGCGATGCGTTACCGGACAACCGATAGCCTGCGGCCAGGTCGCCTTCGGCGTCCAGCTGCAACTGGTTGAGCTGCAGGGTGTCCGGCAGGCTCGCCGCCGGCTTGAACGCCTCTGCGCGGATGCTCAGCTTCGCCGGCAGGTGCTCGGCCAGGGCCTGCACTTCACCCTTGAGCCGCGCCGCCAGGTAACCACTGCTGGTGGCGTCCAGCAGCAGAGTCTTTTGCAACTCGCCCTTGAGGGCCAGCGCCAACTGCCAGGCCTGGCCATCCACTTCGGGCAGTTGCAACGAACCTTGCAGCTGCAATGGCCAGTCGCCCTGGGGTTGCAGCTCGCCTTGCAGGTTCAGTTGCAAATCGTCCCGGCGCAGTTGCAGGTTGTCCACCCGCAGGCCGGTCGCCGTCCAGTGCGCCGCCAGTTGCAGGTCGCCCAGCAGGTCGTTGCCGTCCAGGCGCAATTGCCCGACCTTGACCTCGCCCAGCTCGATGGCCAGCGGCAGGTTGATGGCCGGCAGGCTGAACGGGGTGTTGTCCGCTGGCTGCTGGCCGGGGGCGAATGCCATGTCGATACGGCTGGCCTGCAAGCGGTCGATGCACAAGGCGCCACGCAGCAGGCAGGCGGGCGACCAGCTCAGTTGTGGTGCCTCGAGCACTACCTGATCATCGCCGTTTTGCCAGCGTAACTGGCTGGCTTGCCAACTGCTGCCCAGGCGCCCACTGAAATCACTCACTTCAAGCCCGGGCACCAGCCCCAGGGCCCAGCGGCTACCCGCCTGACTACCCAACACCCAGGCCAGCGCCAGGGCGATGAACAGCAGCAACACGCCCAGGCCGAGCAGGGTCGATTTGAACACTCGCATCACAGCTCGGGCCCCATGGAGAAGTGCAAACGAAAACCGCCGTCATCGTCCAGTGCCCGGGCCAGGTCCAGGCGCAGCGGCCCCACCGGCGAAACCCAGCGCACGCCGATACCGACGCCAGTCTTGAGGCTGGGCAGCTCCAGCGAGTTGAACGAGTTGCCTTGGTCGATGAAGGTTGCCACGCGCCATTTTTCGGCAATCGAGTACTGGTATTCGGCGCTGCCGGCCACCAGATAGCGGCCGCCGATCTTGTCGCCCTTGTTGTTTTCCGGTGACAGCGACTGGTAGTCGTAGCCGCGCACGCTCTGGTCGCCACCGGCAAAAAAGCGCAGCGATGGCGGGATGTTCTGCTGGTAGCCGTTGGTGGCGCTGCCGCCGAACTGTAGACGGCCCAGCAGGCGGTGACGCTCGCCGAGGGTGGTCAGGCCCTTGAGCAGTACGTTGCCATGAATCAGGTTGGTATCCGAGCCCAGGCCCTCCTTGGCCGCCTGCAGGTCGAACTGCAGGCGGTAGCCATGGTGCGGGTCAATGCGGTTGTCGCTGCGCAGGTAGCTGAAACTCACCCCCGGCATCAGCAGGTTGCTCAGGCCCGAGTCATCGCCCAGGCGGTACTCTTCGCGCTGGTACTTGAGCGAGACCACCCGCTGCCAGCCACTGGGCAGCTTGCTGTGCCATTCGGGGCCCACGGTGAGCAGCTTGCTCACGGTGTCAGTGCCGGCGATGTCTTCGTTCTGGTAGCCGCCAGCGAAGCGCAGCTTGTCGGTCAGCGGCGGGTCCAGCGGAACGTCGTACCACAGGCCGACGTTCTGCCGCGGTGCCGACAGCTCGGTTTCCCAACCATAACTGTGGCCCTGGGCGTTCACCCAGTGGCGGGTCCAGTTGGCCTTGGCCCGCGGCCCCACATCGGTGGAAAAACCCAGGCCCAGGCCCATGGTGCGCGGTTTGCGGGTGTCCAGCTGGACATCGACCGGAATCACCTGCGCCACCGCGGCGGTTGGCGCGGCATCCACGCGCACACCTTCGAAATAGCCGCTCGACTGCAAGTCGTTGTTCAGCTCGGCGATCAGTTCCGAGTCGTAGGGGGTGCCTGGCTTGAACTGCACCATGCGTTGCAGCAGGTCCTCGTCCAGCGGCGTGTCGCCAGCGAACCTGACCGCGCCCAGGGTGTAGCGCGGGCCGCTTTGGTAGACCAGTTCGATATCGGCGACACCGGCACGCGGGTCTACCGCCAGGCGCTGGCGCTCGAAACGCCCGCTGAAGAAGCCATAGCGCGAGGCCTGGTTCTGGATCAGCCGCTTGGCATCTTCGTAATGGCCGTGGTTGAGCGGCTCGCCAGGGCGCAGGGCGCGGCTGTCGGGGATGCGGAAGGCCTTGAGTTGGCTGGCCGGGCCGTCGATGCGCACGGTGACGTTGCGCAGGCGCACCGGCTCACCGGGCTCGACCCGAATCACCAGTTGCGGCGCCTTGCCCGCCTCGGCCGGCGGGTTCACCTGGGTTTCGATCTGCGCCTGGTAGTAGCCCAGCGCCTGCGCGGCCTTGCGCGCCTGCTCCTCGGCACCACGGCTAAAGCGCAGCAAGGCGTCTTCGTCGCGCTCGCCCAGGCTGCCAATGTAGTTTTCGATATTACCCTTGAGCGCCTTGTTGGCGGGTTTTACCCGCACCAGCAGTTCGCTCTGGGCCCATGTCATGGAGCTGGCGGCCAGTAACAGCAGGCCCCAGCCAAGTCGTCCTTTGTACGTCATGCCGCGCATGCTACCAGAGCGAAGCGGCCCAGGGGGCCGTCGGAACCTTCGGTCACACTGTTGTCACCTTGGATGACAAAGGGTTGGGATGAAAGAAGACACGCTCCCGTACGGGCCCTATGGCCACTTCGCCGATTTCTTCGTAGCCCTGGCGCTGATAGAACGCCAGGTAGTGCTCGTTGCCGGTGTCCAGCACCACACCCTGGGTATCCGGGCTTTCGGCGCACCAGTCGTGCACCGCCTGCAACAGTTGCTCGCCATGGTGCCGGCCCTGGAACTGCGGGTGCACCGCCAGAAACGGCAGTACATGCACCTTTTCGCTGGGCAGGCAGCCGGTAAGCGCCGCCTGGTAGTCCAGGTAGCGCCGGGTGCAGCGCAGGCCGGTGCCGAGGATCATGCGCAGGCGCCAGGCCCAGCTGTCGGCCACCCCCAGGCGGCGCAGCGGCGGCGCAATCAGTGCCACGCCCACCAGGCGATCCTCCACCAGCAAGCCGATGGCGGGCAACTGCAGGTAGAAATGCTGGCGCAGCCACTCGCGGATCACCACCCGCAGGCGCCGCTCATAACCTGGGCGCTGGGCGTCGAACAGCCAGGCGTAGGTCGGCTCATGCCGGTAGGCGTGGTAGAGCAGCGAACGCGCTTCTCGGGCATAGCCCTCGTCGAGCTGGCAGATACGAGCCGGGGCGTCGGGCATGGCAGGCAGTCCTCCTGGAATGGGCATACAGGGCCTTGGAGGTTTTGAACCGTGCATCGTTCACCTCCTCCAGCACGTTAGCAGCGCCCATACTGGCCTGCCATGCTGGCCGCGACGGCCGATGTCGGCTAGCATCCGTGGCTTTTACCAGGAATGCCTTTCCATGAAAGTCGTCTCTTTCAACATCAACGGCCTGCGCGCCCGCCCGCATCAGTTGGCGGCGCTGATCGACAAGCACCAGCCGGACGTGATCGGCCTGCAGGAAACCAAGGTCAGCGACGACCAGTTCCCCCTCGCCGATGTTCAGGCGCTGGGCTACCACGTGCACTACCACGGCCAGAAGGGCCACTACGGCGTGGCCCTGCTGTCGCGCCAGGCGCCGCTGGAGATTCACAAGGGCTTCAGCACCGATGAAGAAGATGCCCAGCGGCGCTTCATCTGGGGTACCTTCGCCGACGCCAACGGCACCCCGATCACCGTGATGAACGGTTACTTCCCGCAGGGCGAGAGCCGCGACCACCCCACCAAGTTCCCTGCCAAGCAGCGCTTTTACGCCGACCTGCAGGCCTTGCTGGAAAGCCAATTCAAGAATGACCAGCCACTGCTGGTGATGGGCGATGTGAACATCTCGCCGCAAGATTGCGACATCGGCATTGGCGCCGACAACGCCAAGCGCTGGCTGAAGACCGGCAAGTGCAGCTTCTTGCCCGAAGAGCGCGAATGGATGGAACGCCTCAAGGGCTGGGGCCTGGTGGACAGCTTCCGCCACCTGCACCCGGAAGTGGCCGACCGCTTCAGCTGGTTCGACTACCGCAGCCGGGGCTTTGAGGACGAACCCAAGCGCGGCCTGCGCATCGACCTGATCATGGCCTCGCAAGGGCTGCTGCCACGGGTCAAGGCCGCAGGCGTGGACTACGAGCTGCGCGGCATGGAAAAACCTTCGGACCACGCTCCGATCTGGCTGGAACTAAGCTGAGCATGGAACTCAAGGGCCGGCATGCTGCTCCAACCAACATGCAGTAGTTCCCTTGGGCAATACCCTACCGGAGGTCACACCATGCGCCACTTACTGCTCGTTCCGTCGTTACTGCTCCTGCTCCCCGCCGGTGCCGCGCTGGCTCGTGTCGATGCCGGTGACGTCGCCACGTCGGCAGGTGTTTCCGCCTCGCTGTATTCGACCTTCAAGGACGACAAACGGATCATCCCTGCCCGTGACGAGCTGAGTGCCTTCGTTGCCAGTGGTGGCGCCATTCGCGGTGCCTACCTTGAGTCGGCGCTGGAACAGGCGCGCCAGGCCAACCCTGGCATGCAGGTCAGCGATGAAGAGCTGGCCAGGGCGCTGCTGTCGCAGGACGACCCGGTGGCAGGCCACTGATACCAAGGCGTCAACCCGTCGTTCCTTGAGTGTGCTGCGCAAGGGTTTGCCACTAGGTTTGCAAGAACCTCAGGTAAACCCAACCCCAGCATGCTCAAGGAACCATCAGCATGACCTCACGCGTCAATTCATTACACCGCTCATTGCACAGCGGCACCCCCACGGTGTCGATCAATGACAACCGCGGCCTGGCCATTCGGCAAGTCCGTTACCATCGCCACCCCGACACCCCCACCCTTACCGACCCGCGCATCACCCGCCATCAATTCGACCCCCGCGGCCAGCTGGTCTGCAGCATCGACCCGCGCCTGCATGAACGCCAGCAAGCGCAGCCGGGTATCGCGCCCAACTTCACCTACCACCCAAGCCTTGCCGGGCAGATACTGCGCACCGACAGCGTGGATGCCGGCACTACCTATACCCTCGGCGACATCAATGGCCGGCCGCTGTCCAGGGTCGGCGCCAGCGGCGTACTGCGCCGCTGGCACTATGAACAGGCGCCACTCGCCGGGCGTTTGACCGCTCAGGAGCAACAAACCCCGGGCGCAACCGCGCAAGTCACCGAGCGCCTGCTGTACGGCGACAACAGCGCTGCCGCCAGGGGGCGTAACCTGGCCGGGGTGTGCACCAGCCATTTCGATACTGCCGGCCTTGCTGAAACCCTCAGCATCGGGCTTGCCGGCGCGGTGCTGGAGCAGGGCCGAAGCCTGCTTCAGCCTGGCCGCGAAGCGCACTGGCAGGGCGATGACATCAGCGCCTGGCAAGCCCAGCTGGCGGCGCCTCGTTTCACCACCCAGAGCCTGACCGACGCCACCGGCGCGCTGATTGTGCAGCGCGATGCCCAAGGCCATGCGCAGCGCATGGCCTACGACCTGGCCGGGCGTCTGTGCGGCAGCTGGCTTACCCTCAAGAACGGCGTGGAACAGGTGATCCTGCAATCGGCCACCTACAGTGCAAGCGGGCAGGCCCTGCGCGAGCAACAGGGCAATGGCGTGGTCACCACCTACAGCTACGACCCGCGCACCACACGCCTGGCCCGTATCCATGTGCAGCGCCCCGCCGGGCACGCCAGCGGCGCCCGCGTGCTGCAGGACCTGCGCTACCGCTACGACCCGGTGGGCAACGTGCTCGGCGTGCACAACGATGCCGAGGCGACGCGCTTCTGGCGCAACCGCAAGGTGGTGCCCGAGAACCTCTATGTTTACGACAGCCTTTACCAACTGGTGGCTGCCAGTGGCCGCGAAATGGCCGCCCTCGCCAACGGCATCGGCAAACGCCCACCTGCCCTGCAACTCCCCGCCAACGACAACAGCCTCACACCTTATGCCCGCACCTACCATTACGACCGCGCCGACAACCTGACGCGTATCGTCCATGGTGCCACCGCCTCGGGTGCCAGCCACAGCGTGACCATGACCGTCTCGCAGCGCAGCAACCGCGCCGTACCGGCCAACCTGAGCGAAGACCCGGACGCGGTCGATGGTTTCTTCGATGCCGCCGGCAATTTGAGGCAGCTGCAACCGGGCCAAGCCCTGGCCTGGACGCCGCGCGACGAGCTGCAGCAGGTGGCTCTGGTATCGCGCAACGGGCCAGATGACGACCACGAAAGCTACCGTTACGACGCCGGCGGCCAGCGCGTCGAGAAGACCGCCCGGCGCCTGGCTGCCAACAGCACGCTGCACCAGCAGGTGGTGTACCTGCCAGGCCTGGAGGTGCGCACCTGGCTCAACGACGAAACCGTACAGCAAACCCTGCATGTGGTGACCTTCGCCGCAGCAGGGCGAGCCCAGGTACGCGTGCTGTACTGGGAATCCGGGCTGCCCGAGGGCCTCGATAACGGCGCGCCACGCTACAGCTACGGCGACTTGATCGACAGCAGCGGCCTGGAGCTGGACGCACAGGGGCAGGTCATCAGCCAGGAGGAGTACTACCCCTTTGGCGGCACTGCGGTATGGCAGGCGCGCAGCGAGGTGGAAGCTGCATACAAAACCGTGCGCTATGCCGGCAAGGAACAGGACGCCACAGGCCTGTACTACTACGGCCATCGCTACTACCAACCCTGGAGCGGGCGCTGGCTGAACGCCGACCCGGCAGGGGCACTGGACGGCCTGAACCTCTACCGGATGGTGCACAACAACCCCGTGACCCTCAGCGACGCCACCGGGCTGGATGCGCAGGACCAGTTCCATCGCAACTATCGTGCAGTCCAGAGCGCCAGCCTGGTCATTCAGAATACGCTTGAAGACCTCACAGCATTCATCGAATCGAAAAAGCTGGCAGTGTTTCAAGGGGTCATGAAAACGGTCGCCAAGGAAACGCTAGTCATGGCCGCTGGCAAGCTCGCCGGCGAGCTTGGCGCGGTCGCCGGTACGGCTGTTTTCCCGGGGTCTGGGTCGATCGCCGGTTGGGCAGTGGGCACCGCAGCGGGCGCAGCAGCCGGCTCATTGATTGGCGGGCTGATAGCAGACGGCGATCTGGCGCCCAGGCTTGACATGAACGAACAAATCCTCGAGAAAAAACAACGCAAGCGCGAACGTATCAAGGCGTACTTCAAGGACCAGCTCTCAGCCGGGAACCTCAAGGCTCTCACTGCCGATACCTTCATGAATGAAGTGGCAAACGCTGCCGTTGGACACTTGGGTCTGGGTATTCCCGTACCCGTCCCGGTTGTGGCTATGGCAAAGCTTGGGGTAGCACTGAAGGATGCAAAGAACGTTGGTAAGGACGATATCCTTGCCCAGTTGCCCGCAGCGATAGAGACAGTACATCGGACACTCGACGACATGGAGAAAAGTGTCAACGGTGCTTTCCACACGATCGGCTCGTACCCGAAAGGTGAAATCAACAAGCCCCTGGAGCAGAGGGATCATGTGATCACGGTCAACTCTCACCTGCCCTTTAGAAAAAAGATCAAGTCCCAGGCGAGATTCAATGAACACCTGGCAATGGCCAGGGGCGAACTGGAGAAACTGAAGATGACAACGCTGGACCTGGTCAGACAACGCTCGGCAGCCGAGGCAAAACGAGCTGCCTGAACTGTCCGGGACACGCGCTCAAAGCCCTCCCCGGTGACGGCCCGGCCAATCAGGCAGGCCATCGCCGGGGAGGGGCTCACGGCCAGCCGGCGCTGGCCATTACTCGTTTAATTGACACTCGACACCGGCTCACTGGCTTGCTGCCAGGTATCGTTCTCGTCCTCGGCCACCGTGAACCAGGGATACACCTGCACCCGCTGTTCATAATGAACCCACTGGCCGTCGACCTCCTCGCCTGCTGCCCGCACCACCTTGGTCTGGCGCCCCAGTGCATCGTACACATAGGTATCGGCATAGGTGCCTTCCCGGGCGCTGTCGTCGCTCACCCAGCGCCAGTCATCGAGGTAGAACGGCAACCAGGTACGCACCGGCTGCCCCTTGTCATCGAACTCGGTCTTGCCGCTCACCGCCCAGCGCACCGGCGCAGGCTCTATCACCGCCCTGCCCTGGTCATCGGTTTTCAGCCCACCCGCCTCGGTGCGCACCAGCGCATCACCGGAAGGGTTGAGGATGGCCGCCTGCAGCAACTGCCCGCCACCGGTCAGGGTGACCTGCACCCTCACCTGCTGCTGCGGGTCATTGTCGTAGCGGTCGGTCGATACCTGTATGACATGCGGCGGCGTACGGCCCGCCATCACGGCCTCCAACACCAGGCCATCGGCGCGCAAGCGCTGCACGTCACGCTGCCAGGCCAGTTCGCCGCAACGCCGCTCAGGCTCTACGCTGCCGTCGGCGCGCAGCGCCAGGGGCATCCAGCTGTCGGCGACCACAGTGAAAGCCTCGGCCACCGGCACGCCCTTGTGTTCATTGAGCGCCAACGCCTGCTCGACCGTGGCAGGTGGCTCGAAGAGCGTATCCGGGTGGTAGCCGGTCATTACCGGGGTATCGCTGCCTGCCGGTGTTTCGCTGCCGAAAAAACGCATATGGCGCACCCGCCCCAAGGCATCCAGCGTCACTTCGCTGACGTTGTCGTTGCCATCGACCAGCCGCACCGGCTGCAGGAACCGCCAGTCATGAGCCTCTACGCTCAAAACAATGCCTGCGGCATCTGTTACACCGTGCACGGTGATGTCATGAGCGCTGTAACGCAGTTGGTTAGGCCCCATGAGCGTGCTTTCCTGCACGCTCATGGGCAACCAGAAGTGCGCTTCCCCCTGATAAAGGCTGATGCCATGGTGCCCCGCGTATACCTGTTCGACCACAGGGCTGTGAGGCAGCCCGGGCGCGCCGAGCCCCTCGGGATCATGGGGGTCAGACAACTCCTGCGCGTCGGCCGGGCGGCGCATGGCGATATAGCCGCCACGGGCCAGCAGTGCTTCCAGCGACTCCTCCTGCAGCCGCCCTTCAAGTGCCGAACGGACACTATCCAGCCACGCCTCAAGGTCGCCAGGCCATATGCCAGGCTGGCGCACAGCCCACAGCAATGCACGCCAGAATGCCGGCTGCGCCGCCGGGCGCTCCAACTCGCCGCACAACGCCTGACAGCCTGCCTCATCCTGCGGCGCCGCCTCCAGGTAGGCCACTATCACCTGATAGAGGGCGGCCGCACTGGGGGGATCGGGCAAACGCCTGCGCAACCGGGTCAACAGCGGCAGGTCCGCAACCTGATCGTCCAAGGCCCGTTCGACCAGCGCGCCAAGGGTCTGCTCGAAACCAGGGCGCAACGCATCGAGCGAGGCATCGTCCAGCATCGCCGTACGCGTCCAGGCCACCAGCGCCTGGCGCAACGGCACGGGTGACACGCTGATACCGTCCACACCGCGCCAGATCACTTTTTCGAAGCCCGCCAGGGTAACCCGCTCCGGCTCATCCAAAGGCAAGCCCACGTCAAGCAGTGCCTCAACGCTGAACCCGTCCTCAGGGACTTGCGCCTCACTGAAGTGGATCGCGTCGGTGCGTACAGTGGCTGGCAAGCCGATAACGAAGTCATCCCCGCTATCGAGGTTATGCAGGGTGGTGCGGGTCAGCCTGGCCCAGCAGTCGTACTGCTGCGGGTCGCAACTCGCATCGATAAGGCCAGCTGGCAAAGCCTCGGGGTAGATGCGCCGCGCGCCCTCCTCCTGGCTCAGTGCCTGCGGGCTCAACTGGCGCGGGTAATGAACATCGACGCTCTGCAACACGTTGCCATAGCCGTCTGTCTCCAGTACCAGGCTCTGTGCCACCACGGGGTCCTGGGCAATACGCTCGCAGGCGAAGGTCAATGTCTCGGCGACGCTGGCCAGCGCCGAAGGGCGCTGGCTGTCGGCATTGGCGTAGGCCCGCACCTGCAGTCGCGGCCGGGTCACCTGGTAAGGCACGCCGGCCAGTGCCTGGCCATCCTCGCCGTACACTTCGCTGCGCATCGGCTGGCCACGCAAGCCGCGGTACAGCCAGGTGCGCAGTGCTGGCTCAGGGTCGAACGGCTGCTCACCGGCATCGGTCCAGCGGGTGAAGCGTACAGGCTTTGCGGCGAACCCCTGGTCCATGTCGGTAAAAGCGCCTTGCGCCTGCCCGTCGTGCGCCTCGACGCCCGAATGGAACCACATGCAGGTGCGCGCCGGTGGCGATAGCTCAGCGGCGCTCTGCCCGGCGCGCTGGTGGGTATCGGTGCGCACCAACCGGGTAAAGCCGGCGAACTCACGCTCCTGGCCATCCCAGACGCCTCCTGCGTAGCTGGTCTGGCTGCCCAGGCACTGCCCGGTGATCTGGTTCAGCGTGGTGACCCGGCTCAGGGTATGCACCGGGAACGGCAGGTAACTGACCGGCACTTGCCCGGTGCGCCGCAGCACCTCGGCCTTTTCGTCGAGCCAGGCCTGGGCCGAACTGCGGTACTCAAGCAGGGTGCAAGTGCCGGCATTGTCGGTGATGCGGCTCAACAACCAAGGCCGGGTATCGTTGAAACGGTACGACCAACTGCGCGGTGCATTGCCCGACTTGCCATGGGGCACGGTCAGCAGCAGGTCCGCCGTACCCTGCCCGCGCAAATCCGCTACCTGCAACTGGCATGTGCTGTCGAGCACCACCCCGGGCGGCGCCGGGATGAATGGGCCCTCTGCGTAGCGGTTACCGCATTGGCTGACGAACACGCGGATGCCGTCGGCTTGCAGGTAGAGAATGTCCATGCTGCCGGCGCCATCGGTGTCCGCCAGCAACACCCGCGTGGCAGAAAAATCGTTCACGGCAAAACCTGCAATGCTGATCGCCTCGCCGAAACGCCCGTGCCCCAGCGATGGCCACGCGGTCACCCCGCTGCCGCAAATGCGCAGCAAGTGCGACTGGCCACTACCGAACGGATCGTTGAAGGTCACCAGTTGGTGCTGCCCGTCGGCCAGCGACGGCAGTGGCTCGCGCCCCTGGTACTGGCGCGTCACCACGGTAGGCCAGCCCTTCAGGCCGGCAGCGGGGTACAGGCGCAGGCTGTCGGCACCCGAAGCCCCTATCAGCACCACATCCTGCTGCCCATCCCCCCCCAGGTCGACCAGTTGTGCCAATGGGTGCTCGAACTCGGCAGGCAGCGCCGACAACGGCACCAATCCGCCCCAGCTACCATCCGGGGCCAGGGTGAAACTGCCACGCAGGCCATTGCGGGTAACCAGCCATTCAGGCCGGCCGTCGCCGTCCAGGTCGACCAGCGCACCGCTGGCATCACCAGGGCGCAGCGGCAGCACCGCAGGCTCGCCCCAGGTCACGGCGTCCGGCTGCCGGGGGTTGTGAGGTTGTTGACGCTGCGGGGCACGATAGCGCCAGGCGCTGTCATCCATGTACAGCAAGCCCGGCAGCCCTTCGCCATACAAGTCGACCATTTGCCAGGCCGGCGACCAGAAGCCCTCCAGCGCCGCCACCTGCTCCCAGCCGGGCGCAACACCGCCCGGGCGGCTCAGCTCGAACTCCAGGGGCGGCATGACCGTGGCAGGGTCATGGGTCACTTGCGATGCCGACACCAGGACACTGGCCACCTCGCTGCTGTCATAAGCCAGGTGCAGGCGCGACACCAGCTCGGGGGTGTCGTCGTCCAGGCCCTGCATGCGCGCCGTGCGGTGCCACAGCAGCACATCGCGGCATAACCGGCGCAAGCGAACCTCGAAACCCAGGCGCCAGAACGAACAGCAATCCTTGCGCACCGGCCACTCCTGAATGGGCTCCAACGCAGGTGGCTTGGACGGGTCGGCGCCCCGCTCACCGTAGTCGAACAGGGTGAAGGTGAGAAAATCGGCCTCACGAAACGCACCTTGCGGAATCAGCAGCGCCTCTGAGGGCATGGTGTTCATGGCGTATACCGCCTGCGGGTAAACATGGGTCACCAGGGGGTGGTCTGCCAGCTCCTGGGCACTGCAGCCGCTGCCGTCCTCGCCACGATAGCGATACACCACATGTTCGCCGCGGGCAGACACGGTTTCTTCGAGGTACCACTGCGCAACATGGCCAGGGTTGGCCGGGTCATGCAGCCGGGCAGCAGCCGACCAGCCGTACAGCGAAAGGCTGCCATCGGGCAGAAAGTGCAACCAGAAACCCGGCTCGCCAGCGGCGCCTTCTGCCACCCAATGTTCCAGGCGATAGGCCAGGCTGCCCAAGCGTGCCCGCCAGGGGGTGACGGTGTAACTCAGGTCACCCCCGGAAAAGGGCAACCCGGTGACCCTTCGCGAGGGCCCGGCCAGCAGAATTTCCTCACCCGTCGGCCCCAGCAGGCGGTCACTGGCATCATAATTCGGGAAGCCGAAACGGGTCATGCGCGCCACGGCAGGCAGCGGGCAGTCCCAGCCAGCGCCGAACGCACTGTTGCCACCAGAGGATGAATAGTGCAGCTCGAGGCTGGCAGACAGGGCCCTGCCAGCCGGGGATGGCAGCGGCAGTTGCCAGCCAGCGGCGCCATCAGGCCCGCCGGCGGACAACATGCCAGCGCCGATGGCCACCGTACCGCCGCCCTTGGGCAGCGAGGGGGCGGTGTAAAACGGTGTGCGAGGGTGTTGTGAATCCAATGCATGCATTTGTTCGGGCATAAAATGTTCCCGTGCGATGCACGCCCACGGGGCAAATAGCTTCCGGTCACCCGTCAACAAGCAACCACTGACGCCCCTGGGCATGCAACTTCAAGTTGAGGCGAAGGGTAGAGTTAGATATTGATCGAAGCCGTTCGAACAGTTACCGGGAAGTCCGGTAAATCGTTCATGGGCGGAAGGTGAAAACGCAGGGAGAAATCGTTCCCCGTTGCGGTGACATCCCAGGTCATCCCTTGCGCAGTCAGTTCACGTTGAACCGAATCACCAGGCACCATGCTGACACCGACACTTGGCCAACTACTGAGGCTGGTACGCAACCTGGCAAGCCCCAATTTGCTGCTCGGGTTCAACACAATACCTATCTGATGCCGGCGGCCGCGAATGAACGTCAGCGGCTGCCCCGGTGCCACACGCGCCCCGTCGAAAGTGAACCATCCATCACTGTTCAGGTTTCTGCGAACCGCCACGGCAGTAACGCCAAGATGTTCGGTAAAACCAGGCACCGAGACCGACACCGCGAAGACCCCGGTCTGGTCAGCAGTATTGACTAGCCAGTAAGCCAACGGGTTCTCAGCACCAAAAATGGGTAAGGCAACCACTGGAACATCGGCAGGCAACCCTCGATGGAGTTGTGCCCCCGGTATTTTGTTTGGAAGCGGGCTCCCCTCAGTGGGCGTAATACGGATATCGACTTGGCCAGTCAAACAAACAGGTGGGTCACCCGAGACCGTACTGAGTTTGTATTCATCGCTGATGTTGAGAGATACCAGCATGCTATCGCTCAGTTGCCAGGTTTGCGCGAAGCCTTCCACGTGGACTTGCAGCCCAAACTTGCCACTCAACGCGCCCCCCGTCAGCGACCAACCGAGCCCATCGTCATTCAACACTCTTCGGGTGCCATAGTTGGGCACGGCTTTCAAACTGGCCTCGTCCAAACTCCCTTCTTCGAAGGTGATCCAGGCCGCTGGCCAACGACCGGCCCAAAGTTCGCCATCTTTGGGAACTATCTGCAGTTGGTGTTGCGTATTGCGTCGGAACCACGGCGACGATTCGTGCTCGATGGGCTGGCCATCCAGCAGCAATTCAGTCTCTTCCCGCAGATTTGCCGACATCTGAGTGCCATGCAAAGTCAAAGGCATCGCCAGTCTGGCCTGGACCAGAGCCAAGTCGAAACGCCCACGGCTGTCGCCACCCTGGAGCGTCCAACTGATGCCCTGCGAAGTCATGGTCTGCTCGCTGACGGGCGTGAAACTTACCCCCAGTTGCGCTGCGCTGCCGTCGGGCCATTGCAGCTTGATCGGCTTACCGTCGAAGTAGTTGTCGGCACGCCTGGGTTTGAGCATTAGTGTGTGTGAACCTGCCATCTTGAGGTGCAATGCAGCCTCATCGAGTTCGCTGACTGGCTTGCCATCGAACCACACCTCCAGTTCCTCCAGCCAGGGCGCCTTTTCGAATACCGGGAAGCCAAGTACCTGTTGACTGTGCTGCCCCAATTCGTCAACACAAGCCACGGTAAACTCAACCCGGTTGTCAGGCCCCTGCTCGCCGGCCTTGGGGGCATAAACCAGCTTCGCCTCGCCGTCAGCATCAGTGATGGTGCGCTGGTACTCGCGGCCATCGAGCAGCCAGGCCACCTCCCTGCCCTGCGGTAGCCGCGCAGGCACGAAGGGGTTGCCCAAGGTGGCGGTCAATACCGTACTGTTCTGCTCCCCGACAATTGGCACCACGCCATCCCAGGCCGCCTTGACCACCTCATACCGGCCATCGCCGATGCTCAAGTCAAGGCCGTGCAGCGGTGCATGCCAGTAGCTGCCCAGGCCGACAGGCAACGCCCCCGACAACACTTGCGGGTCGCTGTCGGCAGTCAGTTGCCAGCTGGCAGGCGCTGCGTTGGACAGCACCTGGTAGCGATCCTCCTGGTCGGAGTCATCGATATTCAGCACCGGGTCAGCTTCAACCCCGTACTCGACCGGAAGCCCGACGCCTTCGCTACGCCAGAGCAGGCTTGCCTTCTGCCCGTCCCAGGTATCACCCGCTGACGCTTTGACCTCCAACCGATGTGTCGCGCCATGGCACAGTGTGAATGGAGGTGCCACCTGCTGGATATTGGCGCCCTGCGGGTCGACGATCAGGCGTATCTCACCGGCACTGTCGAACGCCGGCAGGCGCCAGGTCAGCCGCACATCACGCACGTACAGCAAGGCCGCCTGGGGTGTGCTGGGAGTCTCCAGGGCAACGCGAATACGCTTCACGCCAGATGGAATCGCAACAGCATCCGGGGTCAGTTCGTGCCAGGTCGGGTCTGCCAATGTCGGCGCCTGCGGGCCTGGCGGGTCGCCCCGCATCGGCTTGCGGTACAACTCGGCCTGTTCCTGATCGCCCTCGAGCTGGTAGACGCTCAAGGTGCACTCGTCGAACCAACTGGCGTTATAGCGGCAGCCCAGCACGCAGTCCGCACGCTCCTCGTCAGCCGGCGCGCCCACCGGCAGCTCGACATCCTGCCAGATACGCTGGGTCGCGCGCAGCCCTACATAGGTGCCACCGTCGTCAGACCGGTAGTGCGCGAAATCCAGGTTTCTACAGCGCCAGGCGCCGCTACCGTCCTGCTTGATGCTGCCTTCAGGGAACGAAGGTGCTTCGAGTAAATGGTGGCCAGGCGTATCAGCGCCCGCCAGTGCAGTGTTCTTGTTCATGATCATTTCCGTATGCAAGGGTATTCAAGTGATGCAACCGGCTCAGGCAAGCGAGCGCGGTTGCTTTAGTGCCTCGCCCCTGGCGAGCAGCTCTTCGACTTGCGTTTCGAACAGCTCCCCGCCATGCAGGGCGAAGTAGTAAACGTCGACGATGATGTCGCTCAGCCCCTCGAACAGCTCGGCCTGCCCCTGGTGACGGGGGAACCGCAGCCGCCAGTCGGAGACTGCGCCGGTGCCCTCGAAGGGCAGGTAGCGATCGTCGGTTTCAGCGCCGGTGAACAAGCCTTTGTCGTGGCTTGCCACCGACAGGCAAACCTGCTGCGAGGGGCGCAAGCTGGTCTTCACATGGGTTTCGCTGGTGGTTTCGTTGTCACCTGCCAGGTCCGGTGACAACAGCAGCACACCTTCGAAGTCCGGCTTGACCAACAGCCGGCTGGCCGTCTGGGTGAGCATGGCGCGCACGTTCTGGTAGGGCCCGAGCAAGGCCGGCAGGGTCAGTGCTACCGAGTGCAGGCGGCGCAGGTAATGGCCGGGGTAATCCTTGTTGAACAAGGTTTCGGTCAAGCGGAAGCTCAGCTCGCCATGCTCCAGCAGCGCCTGGCGCAGCGCTTGCCAATCGTCGAGCACACTGCCGCTGTGGTCGCTGACCAGTCCCTGTTCAAGCAACGCCTGCAGCGAGACGGTCTTGCGAATCTCCAGGTGCCGCTCGTTGCGCAACAACGACTCGGCCTCCAGCCGTTGCAATTCCAGCTTCAAACTGCCCCCGGCGTTCAAACCATGGCGACCGTCATCCCAGGCCACTGGCCGAATGATCGGCTTAGCGAAATTGCCGGTTTCGTACTGCCAACAAGCTTCGGTGCTGTAGCACAGCTCGCAGGCCATGCCGAACAGGCTCCGGTGCCAGGCCAATGCCTGGGCCCGCAACCAGCCATACAGGGCCTCGCTGCTGGTTCTGTTGCAGTAGAAGGTATGCAACTGCTCGGCATGCTTGAACGCTTTCTGGCTCTGCGCCAAGGCATTTGCGGCGCCCTGCGTGGCCAGCCGCTGAACATCCAGTTGCTTGTCGATCGCATCAAGCTCCCTTTCAGCCTGCCTGGCGTGCAGTTGCCACTCCTGTCGGCGGCGCTCATACCCGGCCCGCTCCCTCACCACTTCGCCGGCGCCAAGCGAGGCGATGGCGGTGGACTCGATGGCCAGCCCTGCAGCCCGCATCGGGCCACCAATGCGCGACCCGCCATTGGCAAGGCCGAACACGTTCGGCACCGCATCACTGGTATAACCTGCCCCGATCAAGCCACTGGCGACACCCGACAGTAGGCGGCCGACCCCTTGTAACGACATCGCGGCCAGTTCTTCATCCGAGATATTGCCGTCGTAAAGCGCTGCATAATGCTCTTGGCGCTGTTCGATGGCCTTGCGCTGCACGCCCAAGGCTTGCTCTTGCATGAGCTGCTGCTGATGAAACTGCTGCTGGACGTCGATGGTGTAATGCGCAATTTCCGCAGCCTGCTTGAACTGCAGTGTTTCAAGCTGGGTACGCTCCCCCAACTCCAGGTAGCCCCGTAGCATCTCGCCAAACTGGATCAAGGTGTTCACCGTATCCTGCGCCTTGGCCAGCAAGGTACGGAAGCGGTAGGCCGGTACCCTGGCCATGGTCCCCATGAGGTGCGACAGGTTGGCCTGCCCGCCCATGCGCGTCGCGAGCAGGTCGAACGGGTTGGCCACTGGCGCATACAGCGGCAGGCGCATGGGCACGCCATCGATGGTCAGGAAGTGCCGCAAGTTGGCGAAGCGCTGCTCCAGCAGGCTCCAGGTGTCCAGCAACTGGCGGTTGACCGGCAGGCGAAATGCAGGGTGCGCCGCCGACCCGGCCCAGAAGAAGGTCGACATCTGTTTGGGCAGATCCGCCGGCAGGCGTTGCTGCCCCTGCTCGCCTGACGGCAATTCAGCCGGCGCCGCTGCCAGCAGTTCGCCCACGGTTTTCGCCTGCCAGGTATCGATTGCCCGCGCATCAGGTGCCTCACCCATCAGGTCCGCTGCCATGCGGTAAAGCTGCCAGGCATTGGCCAGGCTATCCCGTGTCTGGCGGCGGTACAGCAGGTCCGCCTCGCCGATCAGCAGGCCCACATACTGTGCGAACACCGCCTTGCGGTAATGAGACGGCGCGTGCAGGGCAATGGCATGGGGGTCGGTCAGTTCGTGCTCAAGCCCGGCGGCCTGGGTATCCTCCTGCAGTATCCACGCGCAATTCCAGTAGTCGGTGCCTGGGTGGCGCACCGATTGCAGCTTGTGCTGCGGGTCGAAGATCAGCCCGAGCCAACGGCGCGCCTCTGCATGGCGCTCCTCTTCCTGAAGCCGTGAAGCGATCAGGTGCGGTACATGGAAGAACAGCTCACGCAGGTACAGGCCATTGGCATCGTAGAGGTCCATCAGCGGGTCGGCGGCGCTTGGCCGCCAGCCTTGATAAGCCATGCCCGACGCCCCCGCCACATAGGCAGGCTCGCGCAAATGTTGTGCATCCCAGGCGAACACCGCCTGCGGGGAGGCTTCGGCGCGGTTGATCAAGTCTGGTACATGCTGCGAGTTCAGGCGTGCGGCAAGGGGTGCGTGCGCACCACCGATGTACTCGAAGACCAGGAAGTCAGTGCCGCTCGACTGGCGATCGATATAGGGCGTTACCACCGCATCCACCATGTCACCCCGGGTCAAGGTGAAGCTAGACTCCTCCCCTGCCGCGCCGAAGGTTACGTTGATGCTGTCGCCTGGGGTTTGCGGCCACTCATGCACGACCCAATCGGTAGCCGCAGCGCCGTTGAGCGTGAGCTCGCCTTCCCAGAGGCTGGTATTGGCAGCCTTAAACGCCATGCTTACAGGCTTGGCCTGGCGTACAGTGGCGGTAATGACATTGCCAGAACTTGCCAGAGGTTGGCGGGCTGCGCCATCGATGCTGAGCTCGAAACCGGCCCCGTCACGAACGGCCTGTGGCCCGTAACCGCCCAGCGTGTCGCTCAGGCTGGCCAGGTCCAGCGATGCCCGTGCTTCGTACCAGCCGTAGCTGTTTTGCTCGAAGGCCGTCTTCAGGATGCGGGTGTCCTGGGCATTCGGGTGCGTCAATACCATCTGCTCGAAGCTCGGCGCACCTCGCAACCTGCAGCGCAGTTCCAGTTCGTCGCGGCCGGTGGAGTACACATCGACAAATAACCAGTTGCCGTCGGGCAATGCCTTGTAGCTGAAAATGTTGATGCCCACCGGGACCGCCTGGGTGACTACACGCGCCGAACGGGCGCGCAGGTGCAGCCGGTGCGAGCCTTCTCGCCGTGGTTCAAGCAGGGCATCCAGTGCCATGTAGCGGTCGTTGCCGGCACCCGGCTTGATGCTCCTGAGCGCTCTCTCGCTGCCGGCAACCCGTCGCTGCAAAGCCACCTTGCCGGCGCTTTCTTCGAAGTATCTGAAAAGCCAGGCGCGCGCGGCCAGGTCAAGCGCGTCAGCAGCGGGCGTCACGCGTTTGAGTACATCGCGCTGCACGCTGTAGGACTGCTCGTAGGTATCCGCGTCTTTCTTGCCGACCGCAACGAGCAACTGATCGTCGCTGCCCTGGGCACCCGCCACCGCTAGTGCCAGCAACCTGTAGGGCGCCAGGTCGAACGGGGTACCCGTTGGCAGGTCCAGGTTCCAGCTGGATAGCGTCTCTGGCGTGGACCATTGCCGGTCTAGCCCCAGGTACATCACCTCCAGGCTAAACGGATACCGGCGGGTCTGTTCACCGCTGACCTCCAGCGCCGTGCCATGGTGCAGCCAGGCCAGGTACAGCCGCCCGCAGAACATCACCAGCCGCGCCTGGACCACGCTTTGCCCGGCAGGCATGCTGATCGCCTGCCACTCACTCCAGGCATCCGGCTGGATAAAGGTAGACGCCTGGTCCAGCCTCACCTTTGCCTTGCGCCAGTAGTAACGCGGCGGCGAGGCAGTATCCTTGCCCAGCAGGTAGTAGTCGGTATTGGCCAGGCTGTGGCCGGCAAACCGGCCTTCATCGTGGTGCGGGCCCGGGTAGTCGATGTAACCGGACTGCACACGGATACTGTTCTGAAACTCGTATTGCCTGAGGTAGTTCAACAGCGCCCGCTGGGTGCTGGCATCGTCGATCCGGCCTTGCCCCAACTCGCTCTCCAGGGCCTGGAACAGCTGCGTTCTGCCCGGTCGCAGGTCGGCACGGATGTAATTCTCGGGGTAGTCCTCGAGCATCTGATAGGCCGCCCATACCGAATAGCTCGACATGGCCTGCTGCCAGAACGCCCGCAGCCCCGGTGCAAACTGCCCGTCGTAGCCGGGCTCGATATTGTTGAAAATCGCGTTGAGGTAGCCTTGCGTACACGCCAGGGCTTCGGCCAGGTACGAAGTGGTTACGGCCGACGTGCACTGGGTGTCCATCATCAGGTAATGATCCAGGTGCTCGGCGGTGATCATGTTCAGTGCCGAGGCCTGCAGCCTGCCAGGCAGGACATGGTGCACGGCAAAGGCACTCAGCGCGTCACGCCATTGTTCGGCCAGGCGTTGAGTCAGTAATAGTTCCATGGGGTTCTCGATTTAGAAGGTTGAATACCGTTGTCAGTCGCGCGGCGGCTTGACCACGGCGTCGGTCCAGTACGGAGCCATCGCGTGCTCATGGGACAGCCCCAGTTTCAGTGCCGCCTCCTGGCGCAGGCCGCTCGGTTTGCAGGTGATCGTCCAGGCCACTTCACGGCCTTTGAAGGGGTTATCCGCACCCGGCGGCGGGTCGAACACCAGGCCCAGCGAAGGGGCAGAATTGCGGCCGGAGTACAACAGCTGCATAGGTTCGCTCAGCAGCGGATGATCGGCTGCCAGGCGGTAGGTCAAGGTGTGCTGGACCGTCTCGCTGGCCGGTTGGGTAATCAGCAGAGGGCCCTCCAGCGGCTGGCCGTCGAACAGGACTTGCAGTTCGAGTGGGGGCAGGAATTTCACAGGTGCAAAGGTGCAGGACTGGCCTTCGCCCCAACTGGCGGTCACCGTCTGCTCGCCAGCCGATTCACTCTTGAGCAGGAACCTGGCGATGCCGTCCGGCCCGGTCTGGCGCAGTACTGGTTCCAGTTGCTGCCCTTGAACTGCCCAGGTAATCGGGTAACGCGCCACGGGTTGGCCGGCGGAGCTGAAGATATGCACTTCGTATTCACTCGCGCTGATACCGTCGGCCAGCGGCCAGTGCAGGCTTGCCCGGGAATCATGCAGCCGCGCATCGGCTAGCACATCGAAGGTCAGTACCTTGCTGAAGTAGCCCTCGGGAGCCGCGTCGGACACCAGCGTGACAGTGACGCTGGCGGTACCGGCCTGTGAGGCATTGAGGGTTGCGCTGGCCATACCTTGCGCATCGCTCTGTTCATCGTGCTCGCCCAGTGCAGCCCCGGTACACGCCCAAGCCAGCGCCTGGCCGGCGACCGGGGCGCCATCGAGCCCCAGTATCGTAGCCTGTACCACGATGGGCTCGCCGACCACCGCCTGGCTGGTGAGCAGCGGTGCGCTTGCGTACGGAAGGTCGTCGAAACCGACGGTGAACAGTTCAGGGTTGGCAGTACCGCCCGCGTACCACACCCTCACCGCCCCCTCGCCCGGTTGCAGGCTGCGCAGGTCAATACGGCTGTAGCCTTCGCTGTCGGTCAGGGTCTGCCCGTCGGTGCCGGCGAATTCGCCTATCTCGCTGACCCAATGCACCAGACGGTCTACGCCCAGGTTGTCGTATTTGTCCTGCAGCCGCGCGGCAAAGCTGTAGAGCCCTTTGTTGCCCGCCAACTGCCATGGCTCACGCGGCTTGCCCTCTACCGGCAGCAACACCAGCGAGTCCTCATCGCAGTCGATGACAACCGGGGGGGCGAAGGCCTGGCTGTCCAACAGGTAGGTCGCGCTCACATTCGCAACACCCACCTGCCGCCCGGCCTGCAGTTGCACGGTGGCTACACCCTGTTCGTCGGTATAGCTGTAATGGTCGAGCAGCGTACCCAGGGTCGTGGCCCACGCCACCCGGATACCGGCAACCGGTTGGCTGTTCATATCCAGCAGGGTCAAGCTGACCGTGCTGACTTCACCCGCTTTGCGCGCAATCAGCCGCGCCTGGCTCACCAGGCAGCGCGACGACAGGCTCTGGCGCAATTCGCCATCCTGGGGAGCCTGTTGGACTGCACGGTCCAGGCTGCTGAGCATTTCTTGCGCCGCGTCGCGATGGGCCTGGGTACTTGAGTGCTCGCTGAGTTTGCTGAGCTTCATCAACGATGCAGCGCTCAACCCGGTCTGCTCGCAAAGCTGGCGGGTATCCACCAGCACGCACAACTGCGCCAGGTTGCGGATGATCCCGTCGGCGGCAACATGCCCCGCCACATCCAGTACCTCACGTACCCCCCAACCCAGCCAGTTGGCAATTTTCTGTGCCGCCGCATCCCGCACCAGGCGCTGTTCGTTGGGCGTCATCTCACCCAACGCTTCAAGCATGCTGAAGTACCCCAGCAAGCGCTCCTCCGGCTGCCTGGCTAGGCGCAGACACTGCGTGTAGCGCTCAAGGTAATACAGCGTGTGCAGAGTGAGTTCGGTCGAGCGCAGGCTGAAGCGTGGCTGCTGGGCACGTGTCAGCATGCTGCTCAATAGCGCCGGGCTCAAGGCGAACCGGGTAACCACCTCGGCGCAGCGCTCCATACGCTGCACCAGGGTGGTCATGTTCTTCATCGCCACAGACTGATGCTGTGCAGGCTCGAAGCCCACCGCAGCCTCAAGCAGCCCGTGCACCTTGCCGTCGGCCCAGAAGATCACCGGCACCACATGGCTGGCCTGCAACGACAGCATCTGCGACAAGCGCGCCTGCACCACCCCCCATTGCTGCAGGCGCATGCGCAGAATCACCCCCAGCACCAATGCCCTGAGACGCTCACGCAGGTCTTGCGACATGGCTGGCAGCTCATTGTCAGGCTGCTCGTCGCTGCTCTCCAAACGCGCGATGACCACGTCGATCTCGCGCTCGGCGAAGTTCTCGTACAGCTTGGGGTCAAGGTCCTCTTCGGTGTGCCCGGTGTCGGTCACCAGCCCATGTGCGTCGACGATCTGGCTCAGGTGGTCATGCCAGCGGGTGCTTTTCAGCGGTGTTACGCCGGCCTGCTCCAGGGCGCGCTCAAGGTCCAGGTAAGGCAGCAGGTCGCGCTTGAGCTCACTGAACAGCGTAACGACCGCCTCTGGCACCACATCGGTGTTGCTCACCGGCAACAATTGCTGCACAAGCCAGGCGATGGGCAGGCTCTGCTGCTGGCACCAAAGCACGCACTGGCACACCGCATGGACCACGCTGACAGTGTCGGCCTGAGCATAGCTGCGGTACATGGCGTTGTGCGGCGTACCGGTCAATTGCAGAGCGAACTGCCCTTGCGGGCTGAGCACCTCGAGCAGCGACAGCAGCTCGATGGTGCTGACCTTCAGCAACCGGGCCAACAGGGTTACCCGATAGAAAGCACTGACGGTGGCGAGCGAACGTTGCAGCCGCGACTGCCCTTGCCCCTGCATCACGCTGCGTGCCAGGTAGCGAAAGGTTTCCAGGTTGATGCCCAACCCGCTGCACAGCAGGTCGACGGTGAGTTTGCTCTGCGCATCTTCACCGGCAAGGTCGAACCATTGCCCGTCGAGCACCAATGCAGTCGCCACCCCGCGGTTGAACACCCGGTCGAAATGGCTCAGCGTGTCGCCAACTGCAAACACCGACATGTTCGACAACAACGCAGCGAAGTCTTCGGCGCTGCAGGCGAAACGCTCGCGCAAGTATTGGAACAGGCCCAGTGCGCGTATGGTGTTGGCGGTCATCTGCAGCGGCTTGCCCTGCTCGTCCACAGCCGCCAGGCGCTCGGCATCGATGGACGCACACACCACCTGGTCTGCCTGCTGGAAAGGCAGTTGCAGGGCAAGAGCCAGACGCATCAGGCGCTGCACGCGATCACAACGCGCCTCGCTCAGAAAGCGGAATTGGTGGAGCAAGGGGTCGCCGGCATCGTTGGCCACCGACACGGGTTCGGGCGCCTCACTATTTATGAAGCGTGCACCGAACAGGCCCGGGGAGACCGGGCCGGGTACGGTGTTTTCGATCGCATTGTCCGAACGCCGTGGAGCGCAGGCGGCCAGGCCGAACAACGCTTCCATCTCGACCTGGCTCAGTTGCACCGCCTGGCAGAAATTGACCACGTTTTGCAGGCTTGGAAAGGCCGGCACACCGAAGTAGCGCATGAAGAAACCCGCATCATCCTCGGCTGCGGTTTCCGGCAGGCCGGTCAAACGGCGGCTCTGAGGGTTGTAGCGCAACACGCCTGGGGTGCCGAAATACGCCACCTCGGTGAGGATCGCGCGCAAGCTGGGGCCCAGTGATGCGTCCTGTTGCAGGGCGGTATCCGACCACTGCGAATGGGCACCGGGCTGAATGAAGTAGGGGCTGTCCAGATCCGACAGCCGAGAAATATCGCTCAGGCCTAGTTTGTTGTGAGCCAGCACTGTCCTGATCTGCTGCCAGTGCGTTTCATAAGGGAACTGCCTGAGCGGCGTGAACACCTGTAGCAACTTGTCTTCTAGCGCCATGCGGCTATCGGCTGCCTGGTGCGATTCGCTGCCGATGGCATACGCCAGTACATGGTTGGCCAACTCGACCTGGCTCACCTCGCGATTCATGGCCTGCTCGTCGAGCGACAGCTCGAACAGGTCTGGACGGCGGTTGCGCAGGGTCAGGGTCTTGTTCGGGTCACCGAGTGCTTCGACGTGCTCGCTGGCAAACATGAGCATGTCGACCAGGTATGCCGCCGGGGAGGTCGTTGCGTCGACGGCCTGGGGGTGGGTGTTGTCGCCCCAGCTGGGGGAGAACTGGTTTTCGAAGGTGGGGCCGTTGCTCAGGGCCAGCGGGCCTTTGGTTTCATCGCCGGGGCGCCGGCGTTGCGCCTTGAGCCGATGCTCGCGGAACGCGCGCATCATTGCCGCGGCGCCGACGTCCAGGCGCGCCTTCAAGCGTTGTGCCTCGTCCATCTGCACGCTTGGGTAGCTATCCATCAGCGCCTGGAGAGGCTTGCGTTGCAACGCCAGCAGCGAGTTCTGGCCGTCAGGGGCTGTCCGGGTGCCCGGTTCGGTCTCGAGGATCCGCTGCAGGGGGGGTGAGGGGGTACAGTCGTTATGCTCAGGCATGGGGGGGTTCCTTGGGGGCGAGGGCCTTGGAACGCCCTTCGCCGGGTTGCGGTATGGGCTGGATGCTAGGTTGGGGTGGCGAGTGGGATAACTGGTGGGGTTGGGGGTTGCGGGGTGGGGGGAATGGATGGCTGGGGGTCGGGGTCGGGGTCGGGGTCGGGGTCGGGGATTATGGTTATTGCTTTGAGAGATGTATGCGCATTCATTGACGATGAGCGCTTTTCGTCACCTTTCCGCCCTTACGGCGGGTAACTTTTTGAAGGATCAAAAAGTCACCAAAAAATCCCTGCTCCTATCATCCGGCCCCCTACGCTGCGCTTCGGGGGTTCCCTCGCTCCGGGCTTGCTCCGGAGGTACGCGCCGACGGGCCGTCCCTGGCCCGATCGGCGCTCGACCGGCATCCATGCCGGTCGCCCCCCTACGCAATCCCTACGCTCGGCCTCCTGAAGTCGCGATTTGTGTTGCCTGAACTATTGCGCGCTTAGAAGCAAGATCAAGAGCCAGATCAAGAGCCAGATCAAGAGCTGGAATGTTGGTTAATTTGTTATTGATGTGTTGTTTGTTCTGGCCCTATCGCCGGCAAGCCGGCTCCTACAAGTAACGCAGAAAGACCACCCCCGCCGAACGGCATTGAAATCAGTGGGCCGGCCCTCTCTCACTTCCCCCCATCACCCCAAACCGCCCCGCATTAAAGTCATCGAACGACTCGGCAATCTCAGCCTGGCTGTTCATCACGAACGGCCCATAACCCACAATCGGCTCATCGATCGGCTCACCACTGAGCAGCAACACACTGACATCCTCCAGCGCCTCGACCCGCACGCCATCACCCGAACGCTCGAACAACACCAGGCTTGCCGGCCCCGCCTCGCGCTCGGCATTGACCCTCAAGCGTCCGCGCAGCACCACCAGCGCGGCATTGCGCCCAGCAGCAACAGGCAATTGCAGGCTTGCCCCGGCCTTGAGCCGCATATCCCACACATCCATGTCGGTGAAGGTGCGCGCAGGCCCCTGATGCCCCAGGTAACGCCCAGCGATCACCCGCAGGCTGCCCGCGTCACCCTCAAGGCTGACTACCGGGATATCACTGGCCAGCAAGGTCTGGTAGCCCGCCGCAGCACGCTTGTTCCTGGCCGGCAGGTTGACCCACAACTGCACCATCTCCAGCGTGCCACCGCTCTGGGCGAACGCAGGGGAATGGAACTCCTCGTGGGTGATGCCGCCGGCAGCGGTCATCCATTGCACGTCACCCGGGCCGATCAGGCCGCCAGCGCCGGTGGAATCGCGGTGCTCCAGTTCGCCCTGGTAGACGATGGTCACCGTCTCGAACCCCCGGTGCGGGTGCTGGCCGACACCCCGGCGGTCGGTGGTGGGGCTGAAGACGTGGGGGCCGGCGTAGTCCAGCAGCAGGAACGGGCTGATGTGCCTGGCCAGGTGGTCGTAGGTGAACAGGCTGCGCACCGGGAAGCCGTCGCCTACCCAATGGGCGTGGGGGCTATGGTGGATACCCTGGATGTTTTTCATGAGCTGGCTCCTCTTGGATGAGTATCACCTTACCGGTGAAACCAATCATGCGGTAGATAGCTGAAATGGCATGGATCGTTCCATTTTTGGGACAGCCAAAACGCATCGCGGGGCAAGCCCGCTCCCATGCTCAAACCTTGTAAAAGGCGTGGCGTGGGAGCGGGCTTGCCCCGCGATAGGGTCAGTGGCCGATCAGGCGATCGCCGCGTCCACCAGCACCTGCGCTTCTTGTACCAGGCGCGCCAGGTGCGCCTCGTCGATGAAGCTCTCGGCGTAGATCTTGTAGATGTCCTCGGTGCCGGACGGCCGCGCGGCGAACCAGCCGTTGGCGGTCATCACCTTCAAGCCGCCGATGGCCTGGCCGTTACCCGGCGCGTGGCTGAGGATCTGCTCGATCGGCTCGCCGGCAAGCTCGGTGGACTTCACCTGCTCCGGCGCCAGCTTGCTCAGCAGGGCCTTCTGCCGGGCATCGGCCTTGGCCTCGACGCGGGTGGCGTAGGGTTTGCCCAGCTTGGCGGTCAGGTCGGCGTAGATCTGGCTCGGGTTGCGGCCAGTACGGGCGGTCATCTCGGCAGCCAGCAGGGCCGGGATCAGGCCGTCCTTGTCGGTGGCCCAGACCGAACCGTCACGGCGCAGGAACGAAGCGCCCGCGCTCTCCTCGCCACCAAAACCCAGCGAGCCGTCGAACAGGCCTTGAGCAAAGAACTTGAAGCCCACCGGCACTTCGTACAGCGCGCGGCCCAGGCCTTCGGTAACCCGGTCGATCAGGCCGCTGGAGACCACGGTCTTGCCCACGGCAGCGTCACTGCGCCATTGCGGGCGGTTGCGGTACAGGTAGTCGATGGCCACGGCCAGGTAGTTGTTTGGCTGCAGCAGGCCGTCAGGGGTGACGATGCCGTGGCGGTCGTGGTCCGGGTCGCAGGCAAAGGCCACGTCGAAACGCTCGCGCAGGCCGATCAGGCCCTGCATGGCGTGGGGCGAGGACGGGTCCATGCGGATCTGCCCGTCCCAGTCGACGGTCATGAAGCGGAAGGTCGGGTCCACTTCGGTGTTAACCACTTCCAGATTCAGCTGATAGCGCTCGGCGATAGCCGACCAGTAGCGCACCCCTGCCCCGCCCAGCGGGTCGACACCCAGGCGCAGATTGGCGGCGCGAATCACGTCGAAGTCGATGACGCTTTCCAGATCGTTGACGTAGCTGGTGACGTAGTCATGGCGGTGGGTGGTCGGGGCCTTGAGCGCCTGCTGGTAGTCCATGCGCTTGACGCCGGCAAGGCCTGCGGCCAGCAGCTCGTTGGCCTTGGCCTCGACCCACTTGGTCACGTCGCTGTCAGCCGGGCCGCCATTGGGCGGGTTGTACTTGAAGCCGCCGCTCTGCGGCGGGTTGTGCGACGGGGTGATGACGATGCCGTCGGCCAGGCCCTGCTGGCGGCCGCGGTTGTAGCACAGGATGGCGTGGGACACCGCAGGCGTGGGGGTGTACTCGTCATCCTTGCTCAGCGCCACCTGCACGCCGTTGGCGGCCAGCACTTCCAGGGCACTGGCAGCGGCCGGAGCGGACAGCGCGTGGGTGTCGGCGCCGATGAACAGCGGGCCGTCGATGCCCTTCTCCTGGCGGTACAGGCAGATGGCCTGGGTGATCGCCAGCACATGGTTTTCGTTGAAGCTCAGGTCAAACGAGCTGCCCCGGTGGCCCGAGGTGCCGAAGGCCACGCGCTGAGCCGCCACGGCGGCGTCGGGGCGGCCGGTGTAGTAGGCGGTGAGCAGGCGGGGGATATCGACCAGCACACTGGCCGGAGCCAGCTTGCCTGCCAAAGGACTGAGCGTCATGCAGAACCTCGAAAGCAACGAATGTTGGGGTTGGAACGCGCAGTGTACTGGGAGTTTCAGCGCCAGGCGATGGGGGCGTTCAGGCGCAGTGCCACCAGCTGGGGAACATCTGCCGCACCCGCGGTTCGGCGAAGCGTTCATCGATCAGCAGCAGCACGCCACGGTCGTCGTCGCCGCGGATCACCCGCCCGGCAGCCTGGATCACCTTGCGCACGCCCGGGTACAGGTAGGCGTAGTCGAAACCGGCACCGAACTGGCGGCCCAGGCGCTGCTTGAACTGCTCGTTGACCGGGTTGACCTGGGGTAGCCCCAACGTGGCGACAAAGGCACCGATCAGGCGCGTACCGGGCAGGTCGACGCCCTCGCCGAAAGCGCCGCCAAGTACGGCAAAACCCACGCCCTGGCCATCGGCGACAAATCGCGCCAGGAACGCTTCGCGGCTGGCCTCGTCCATGCCCGGCGCCTGGCGCCATTGGGGCAAGGCCGGGTAGCGCTCGGCCAGCAGCCGGGCCACTTGCTCGAGGTACTCGAAGCTGCTGAAGAAGGCCAGGTAGTTGCCCGGCTGGCGCTGATACTGCCCGGCGATCAACTCGACGATGGGCGCCAGCGAGGCCTGGCGCTGCTGGTAGCGGGTGGATACTTCACTGACGATGCGCACCTGCAATTGCTCGGCACGAAACGGCGCGGCCACCTCCAGCCAGGCGGTGTCGGCGGGCATGCCCAGCAGGTCGCTGTAAAAATGCCGCGGATTGAGGGTGGCCGAGAACAGCGTCACGCTGCGCGCTGCGGCCATGCGCGGCGCCAGCAGCCGCGCCGGCACCACGTTGCGCAGGCACAGGGTGGCCAGGCGCTTGCCCTTGGGGCCGTTGCGCGGGCTGATGTCGAACAGAAAATGCTCATCGAACAGCTCGGCAACCCGGCTGAACTGCAAGGCCTGGTAGAAGAACTCCAGCACCTTGGGCTCAAGCTCGGCCGGGGCCTGGTTCATGCGTTCCTGGATCAGCCCGATGCATTGCTGCAGCGCCCGCAAGAAGGCCTCCGGCAGTTGTTCGCTGGCTTGGTAAGGCGCCACCTGGGCCTTGTACAGCGCATTCCACTGCCGATTGAGGCGGTCCAGCGCGCTGCCAAGGCCTGCCGGCTTGCTCTGGCGCAGGGCCAGCAACTGGCCCTGGTCGAGGCTGGCGCTGTACATCGCCCGCCCGCGCTCCACCAGGTTGTGGGCCTCGTCCACCAGCACCGCCGTGCGCCACTGGTTGAGCTGGGCCAGGCCAAACAGCAGCGCGTGGGCATCGAAGTAGTAGTTGTAGTCAGCCACCAGTACGTCGGCCCAGCGGGCCATTTCCTGCCCCAGGTAGTAGGGGCACACCTGGTGCGCCAGGGCCACTTCGCGCAACGCCGCGCGGTCCAGCAGCGGCACCTGCGCCGCAGCTTCCCGGGCTGCGGGCAGGCGGTCGTAAAAGCCCTTGGCCAGCGGGCACGACTCACCATGGCAGGCGTTTTCGGGGTGTTCGCAGGCCTTGTCGCGGGCGATCAGCTCCAGCGTGCGCAACGCCGGCTGCGGGCTGTGCCGGGTGAGCTGGCGCAGGGCATCCAGGGCCAAGGCGCGGCCTGGGGTCTTGGCGGTGAGGAAGTACAGCTTGTCGAGCTGCTGCGGCACCACCGCCTTGAGCAACGGGAACAAGGTGCCGAGGGTTTTGCCGATGCCGGTACTGGCCTGGGCCATCAGGCAGCGGCCGGTGCTCACTGCCTTGTACAGGGTTTCGGCCAGTTGCCGCTGGCCCTGGCGGAACTCGGGGTATGGGAAGGTCAACGCCCGCAGGCCGTCGTCGCGGGCCAGCAAACGTTGCTGCTGCAGGTGCGCCCAGGCCAGAAAACGTTGGCACTGCGTTTCGAAGAAGGCTTGCAGCCCCGCGGCCGTGTGACGCTCGCTGATCAGGGTCTGGCCGTCGCTGTCGACGTCGAGGTACACCAGTGCCACGTCGATTTCGCTCAGCTGGCGTGCCTGGCACAACAGCCAGGCGTAGACCTTGGCCTGGGCCCAGTGCAACTGGCGGTGGTTGGCCGGCTGGCGGGCCAGGTCGCCGCGGTGGGTCTTGATTTCTTCCAGGCGGTTGCGCGCCGGGTCGTAGCCGTCGGCCCGCCCGCGCACGCGCAGGCCCTGGTACTCGCCTTCCAGCGCCACTTCGGCCTCGTAGCCGGCATCGCGGCGGGCGACTACCCGGCGATGGCCGGCGATGCCTTCCTGGGCGGTGGGCGAAGGGGTAAAGCGCAGGTCGAGGTCGCCGACCTTGGCGCTGAACTCGCACAGGGCGCGCACCGCGACGGTGTAGCTCATGCCGCCGGCGCCCAACGCACGTGGCAGACCGCAACCGGCAGGCCATGCTGCTGGCAGAATTCGAGCCAGCGCAACTGGTTGTCTTGCAAGCGGTCACCCGGCCCCTTGACCTCGACCATGCGGTAGCGGCCCTGCTCGGGCCAGAACTGGATCAGGTCGGGCATGCCGGCGCGGTTGTTGCGAATGTCCTGCAACAGGCGCTCGAAGCAGGCTTTAAGGTGCGCTGCCGGCAGGCAGGCCAGGGCCTGCTCCAACAGCTCGCTGTCGAGCATCTGCCAGAACACGAACGGCGATTGCAGGCCCTGTTTAGTGGCATGGCAGGTGCGCATGGCATCACGGTAGCTGCCATCGTCGAGCCGCCCCAGGCAGCGCTCGAACAGCGCCGCGCGGCGCTGTTGGAAGTCGGCATCATGCAGGTCTTGCGGGCCGGCCTGGAACGGGTGAAAGAACGCCCCGGGCAACGGGGCGAAGACAGCCTCCCAGCACAACAGGCCGAACAGGCTGTTGAACAGGGTGTTCTCGACATAATGGGCCGCCCCGCCCTGCCCCTGCAGGTGCACCCGCACCGCCTCCTCCACGCCCAGCGCGGCGAATTCGGCCGGCAGCTGCAGCTCGATCAGCTCGACCGGGTTGGCCCGCCGGCGTGGCTGCGGCGGGCCACCCAGCTTGCGCGCAAGGCGCGGCAACAGGCGCTCCAAGGCCTGGCGCTCCAATGCATTGGCGGGCGCTGCGGCCATATTCAACGCCAAGGCGTGGGCCGCGGCCCACTGCTCGCTGCGCTCCAGCACCCGCACCTGGCGGATGCGCGCCTCGGGGTGTGCGCAAGCGCCGTAGATCCGCAGGGCCAGCGCCCAGTCGGCCAGGCGCTCGCATTGCTGACCAACGGCATACAGCACCCGCGCGCGGCGCCGGGCCAGCCAGGGGTTGTGGCTGTCGAGGCCCTCAAGCAGAGCCAGCAAGGTGGCCGGCGCCTCGCCCTGCTCCAGGCGTTCGGCGCATTGGTGCAGGGCCATGGCCAGGTCGACCTCGCTGCGCAGGCGCAGGGCGCGGGAATCGTCGCTGAACGGCACCTGCTCGTAACGCCACACGCCCAGGTCGGCCAGTACGAACTCGTGCCAGTCCTGGTACAGGTTGCCGAAAAACAGCAGGCGCAGGCGGTCACACAAAGGTTGCAGGCGCCAATGCACGATTTGCGCAGAAAACCCCGGAAACCACTGGGCCAGCGGGCGGGGTTGCAGCGAAAGCGGCTGCAACTGCTCAAGCAATTCGGCCTTGCCCGCCCTGGGCCGCGCCAGTTGCCCGGCAAAGCAGCTGGCCGCTTCGTCCTTGCGCAGCAACGGCCACAGCTGCTCCAGCGCGAGCGGCGCATCGGCGTCGACCCAGCCCAGCGCCAGCAGCGGCGCCAGAGCGCTGTGGGTGTCGCCGATCTCGGCATACTCGAGCTTGTCGCTGCGAAACAGCTCGCCCTTGCGCATCACCATGCGCACCAACAGCGCCTGCGCTGCGGTTGGCAGGCCGGCGAAGGTGTCGATAAAGCCCTGCTCGTGCTGGTCGAGCAGGTCGGCGTAACGCTGCCCGACCCAGCCCAGCACTTGGCGGAAGTTGTGCAGGTAGTACAGCGGGTCGTCTACGGAGTGGGCGATCACGGAGGCTAGGTCGGGGGTGGGAATGGCCACTGGTTATACATACAGACCCAAGGGTTGGGCAAGCGCCACGGATCAACGGTCAACCGCCCCATCGCCCCGAGCGCCCCGCCAACCGGGCCCAGGCCGGTAATGCCGGGCCGGCCTGCGGCAACAAGCGCAGCGCCACGTCGCGGCGCCCCAGCAGCTGCACCAGCTGGCCCAGTTGCGGGCGCAAGGCGCCGGCATACAGCGCGCGCATTTGCGCCAGGTCCAGCCCGCTGATGTCCATCAGCCAGCGAACCACCGGGGCCGGGCACGGCCGCCCCTGCAGCGCCCGGTGCAGGTAAGGCAAGGCGATGCGCATGCGTGGGTGGTAACGCTGGACGAACTGCTCCAGGCGCCGGCCCTGCTCGGCAAAGGGTGCAAAGGCCTGGCAAACCAACTGGTCCTGGCTGGCGCCGTAACTGTCGAGCAGACGTTCCTGCGCCTGCTGCTGCAGCTCCTGCCCCTGGGGCCAGGGCAGCGGCCGTTCGACGATGCGCTGGAACGCCGCCTGGCTGCCATCGCGGTAATTGCGCTGCTCGATGTACTGGGCGTACAGCCCCCGGGCATGGGCCAGCGGCAGCGGGTCGAACAGCCCGGCGGGGCCGTGCACCTCGCAGGGAAAGCCATCCTCGCGCCCCAGCATGCGCTCCAGCAGCCCGCCTTCGTCCAGGTTGTGCAGCACAGCCTCCAGCGCCACCACCTGCAATTCGTTGCCCGCCGCACGCTGCGCCATCGGCGCGGGCTTGTGCAGCGCCAGGGCCAGCACGTGGTGCAACTGCATCAGGCCTTCGGCCAGCACCCCGACACCGTGGGGCAGCGCGGTGGGCGCGCTTTGTGTCACAGCGCGCAGGCAGCGCCGCCCCCAGGCCATCAGGCGCAGGCGCTGCCTGGGCGGGGTCACGGTCAGCAGTGCATCTACGCCAGCGCCGGCGGTCAGCGCCTGGTCCAGCACCGTGGCCAGCTCCAGGTAGGCCCTGGCCCCCAGCAACACCTCGGGCCGCCCGCCGCCCAGGTGGCCGAACAACAGCCAGGCGTTGCGCGCTGCATCACGCTGCTCGCTGCAGGCTACCGGCCGCGCACTGTAGGGGCCGATTTGGCCAGCGTCGGCGCGCAACAGCTCCACCCGCGGGTCGTCATGCAGAAACAGCGCACCGAAACACTGGTCGTGGGCCGCCAGCGTGGCGCTGTCCAGGCCCGGCGAGCGGGCCACCAACACCCGCAGGTGAAAACTGTCGTGGTGGCGTACCGCCAGGCTCAACTGGGCGGCGCGCAGGTAGGCCAGCAACTGGGCACTGCGCCGGTCGGCGCCATGCAGCACCAGGGTGCGGAAGTTGCCGATATGTTCCGGCCCGCCGGCAATCACCAGCAGGCGCTGCATCAATAACTGCACCGAGGCGCGCTGGGCCTGGTTCATGTGGGCCAGCAGGCGCTCCAGCACCTGCTGATGGACGTAGTGCATGGCCTGGTTGTGGGGGGTGTGGTTCATCTGATCTTCACCTTCCTGGATTGGTCCGATCGAAGGTCCGAGTTTGCCAGATGAAGATCAGGCTTAACTTGCAGGAAATTTCCGATAATCGTGAAGGATCATGGAATTTTTTTGGAACTGTGCACCGGGAAAATTCCGAAAAAAAGCCCGGGACAATGCCCGGGCTTTCGCTACCAGCCGGTGAAACTCAGGGTTGCGCCATATCCAGCACCACCCGCCCGCCACAGGGGCACTCGTCCATGTAGCGATGGGCTTCGACCACCTGGCCGAACGGATACACCTTGATGATCTGCGGTGTCAGCAGCTGATCAGCGGTGAACTGGTTGATATCGCGCAAGGCGCGCTGCAAGGCGACCTGGTCCTGGGCGATGCCCAGCTCCGGCTTGCCGGTGAAGTTGCCGATGCAGTGCACGTGGAACTGGATGTTCTTGCGAAACGCCGCACAAGCCGGGAACGGCGTCTGGTTGCCACCCTGCAGGCCATACAGCACCAGGCTGCCGCGCGGCGCCAGCACATCACCCAGCAGCGACATCTGCGGGCCGCCCATGCCGTCCAGCACCATGTCGACGCCACGGCCGTCGGTGTACTTGCCCACCTGCATCAGCAGGTCCTGCTCTTCGGTGACGATTACCTTCTCGGCGCCCAGGCCCAGCAAGTACTCGCGTTGTTCCGGCTCCTTGGTGGCAGCGAACACCCGCAGCCCCAGGGCCTTGCCCAACTGCACGAAGGCCGGCCCTGCGCAGTGGCTGGCGTCGGTGATCAGCGCGGTCTGCCCGGCCTTGGCCCGGGCCAGGTCGACATAGGCAAAATAGGCGATCAGCAGCGGCGTGTAGTGCACGCTGGCCTCGATCGGGGTGAGCACGTCGGGGTAACGGGTGATGGCACTGCGCGGCAGCACGATCACATCGCCGTACACCGGGTGCTCGTTGGCGCTGGTGGCCGGGAAGCTGGCTACCCGGTCGCCCACCGCAATGTCGTCAACGCCTTCGCCGACCGCCGTGACCACACCGGCCATTTCGTGGCCGATGCCTGCCGGCAAGCGTGCTTGAGAGGGTGCCAGGTTCTGCCGCCAGAGCACGTCATACCAGCTCACGCCAATGGCTTGAACGCGAATCTGCAGCTCGCCGGCGGCCGGGGACGGCTCGGCCTGCTCTTCGCAGCGCAACACGTCGGCCTGGCCGAACTTGTGGAAACGGATCATGCGGGACATCGCATACCTCGCCTTTGTGAACCTCGTATTACCATGGACTTTATCCGGGCTTGGCGCCGAGGGCCATCAGTGGCCGTTAATAGTCGACATGCCTGTCATTGATTGGGCCCCTGACAATTATGTGCATTGGCACCCGGAAATCGGTGCAGGGTAACAGCCTTTGCCCGTAAGATTCACCCCTGCACCACTTCCAGGCGAGCCGCACCGAATGAATCGTAACGACTTGCGTCGCGTAGACCTCAACCTGCTGATCGTGTTCGAGACGCTGATGCACGAACGCAGCGTGACCCGTGCCGCCGAAAAACTGTTCCTCGGCCAGCCGGCGATCAGCGCCGCGCTGTCGCGCCTGCGCAACCTGTTCGACGACCCGCTGTTCGTGCGCACCGGGCGCAGCATGGAGCCGTCGGCGCGGGCCCACGAGATCTTCGCCCTGCTGTCGCCGGCGCTGGACTCGATCTCCACCGCAGTCAGCCGCGCCGCCGAGTTCGACCCGGCCACCAGCACCTCGGTGTTCCGCATCGGCCTGTCGGACGACGCCGAGTTCGCCCTGCTGCCGCAACTGCTCAAACGTATCCGCGCCGAGGCTCCCGGCATTGTGCTGGTGGTGCGCCGGGTCAACTACCTGCTGATGCCCGCCCTGCTCGCCTCGGGCGAAATCTCGGTGGGCGTGAGCTACACCAGCGACCTGCCGGCCAACGCCAAGCGCAAGGTGCTGCGCCGCAGCAAGCCCAAGCTGCTGCGCGCCGACAGCGTGCCCGGCAGCATCACCCTGGACGATTTCTGCGAGCGGCCGCATGCGTTGGTGTCGTTCGCCGGCGACCTGTCCGGGTTTATCGACGAGGCGCTGGAGGAAATCGGCCGCAAGCGCCATGTAGTGCTGGCGGTGCCGCAGTTCAACGGGCTGGGGAGTTTGCTCGCCGGGACCGATATTGTGGCCACGGTGCCGGACTATACAGCCGATGCACTGACCGCAGCGGGTGGGTTGCGGGCGGAGGATCTGCCGATGGAGGTGCGCAGTTTCGAGCTGCACATGGCCTGGCGCGGGGCGCAGGATAATGACCCGGCGGAGCGGTGGTTGCGGTCGCGGATACAGATGTTCTTCGGGGACCCCGATAGTCTCTGATCGAGTTCCACTGAAGCCCATAAATGCTTTAAATACAAGATCTTACCTATTTTCTGTTTCCATAACCGTCCGTCGGAATCCACTCAATTCCAGCTTGACTGGGGGTATCTTTGGGGGAAATTAATCGCAGATTAAAAAAATACCCCCACATCATGCCCCCCGAAAAACCGCCGCCCTTTCGCCAAAAACTCAGCGATGCCTTCATACGCTCGCTGACCACATCCGGTAAGTACGCCGATGGCGACGTACCGGGGCTATATCTACAGGTGCGTGCCTCGCTCAAGCCTGGCAAAGCAGCGTCACGGCACTGGCGACTGAAGTACCGACTGCGCGGCAAGGAGAACGTGTTCGTCATCGGCAGGTATCCGGATGTGGGCCTGAAAGAAGCCCGTGAGCTCGCGCGGGCAGCGCGCAATAGCGTGGCCAATCACATCGATCCACTCAAAGCCAAAAAAGCCAAGATCGAGGCGCAATGGCTGAATGAAGCACGGACGTTCGCCTACGTCGCTGAGGAGTGGATGAAGTTCAAATCCGCCGACCTGGTCAGCAAATCCGTTTCAGGGTTCCGCGGCGCACTGAACAACCACATCTTGCCCGCCATCGGCGAGCGACCGGTCAGCGAAATCAAGCTTGAGCACATCACCGCCATCATTACCGAGCTGCGGTACAAGCGAATCATGGCGATGGCGAGGCGCGTGCGAACAATCATTCGTTCCATCCTCGGCTTCGCCGAAGGACGGGGCTGGGTCGAGCGAAACGTGGCCCTGAGCAACACCGAGGAACTTAAAATACGCCACGTGGTGACCAGCAACCCGGCTATTGAACGTCCGGCTGATCTGGGTAGGTTCCTACTGCGCCTCGATGACCTGAACCTTGGCAGTGTGGCTTATGCAATGCGCTTGCTGGTGCTGTTGCCAGTCCGGCCGGGTGAGCTTGTGAAAATGCGCTGGGAGGATGTCGATCTGATCGGCGCCGATTGGCGATATGTCGTCAGTAAGACCAAGCATTTGGACAAGAGCAAGCATATTGTGCCGCTGCCAGAGCAAGCTCTAGTCCTGCTGCGCGAACTGCGCAAAGATCGGGTGGTTGATGATGCTGGAAACGGCTGGGTGTTCAGATCGCCTGTGTATCCAGGTCGATCAATCGATGCGACGTCCATCCTCAAGTCGCTTCAGAAAGTCTGGCCCGAGTACACCATCACAGCGCACGGCTTTCGGGCGACTTACCGCACCATTGCTCATGAGCATTTAGGCATCGATCCTATCGTGCTGGAACTGTCGCTGTCACACCGGATGCCTGGTGCACTCGGAGCAGTTTATGCACGCGCTCAGCTCTTGAGTCAGCGCCGTGAAGCCGCCCAGTTGTGGGCTAACTACTTAGATCAGCTGCGTAACAATACGAAGCTAGAGCACGCCTAATAATCGGCAAGACTTACCGAAAACTGCAGCGACCCTACTTTCCCACTCGGAACGCACATGCCGACGCAATAGCTTGAAGGCTCAACGAGAGCAAGCATCGCACACGATTAAGTCAATAGCTATTAGTTCGCCAACATCGTTCCTGAAATGGCCTTGGCACATAAAATTAGTAACGCGACTGAAGCAGCGTATCGACGAGGCGATCTGCTGGAGAAACGAAAACAGCTTATGGAGGAATGGGCTCGCTATGCACTGTCAGTTTGCAAAGCAACCTGACAAAGGCAAAGTGCTGCCTGAACTGAATTAAAGGATGGAAACGAGACTCGCATCGGGCGTGCGAGCTGTTGAAAAATATGGGTTTTCAGCCATCCCTGAAACAGGGATAGCCTTGATTCTGGACTCATTCAACGCAGATTACAACCAGCGTACGCTTGGATACTAGGATCCTGAGCACCAGCTAACTCTGTTTTAGGACGTTCCACTCCAAGCGGCTCCTCACCCCACGACGTAGAACAACCTGATGCGCTCACCCTCTCTACACCAGCCGCTCCATTTTGACGATTTCAATGGGCACCGGCCTATTCCCTCGCGTGAAGGTGCCTTCGCCAATTTTTCGAAAACCAAAGCGCTCGTAAAACTTTTCGGCATTCAGTGTTGCTTCGAGGTAAGCGGTGGAATAGCCAGCGCTGCAAATTTTTTCCAAGGCCAACTCCAGCAATTGCTTGCCGATTCCCTGCCCGGCCATACTACCCCGGATAAACAATTTACTAATTTCATGACCATCAATTTCGACAAACCCATAGATCAACCTACCCTGCGCGAGCCAAAGGTTACCGCCAACGATGGCCTCCACATAAGTTTCAGCCGAACGGCCGTCCAGCCACATCGCGATCTGTTCAGATTTGTATTCGGCAGCACACAAACTTACTACCGAATCCTTGTGAATTCGAAAGATCTCCTCAGCGTCTTCCAGTGCCCCCGCTCGAATCGATATGCTGTTCATTAGAAATCTACCTGTTATGCTTTGGGAACGCTTGAGCGGTCATCGCACTAGGTCCCGCCTTAAGGCGAGAGTTGGGCGCGACGCGGCGTGGCCCGAAGTCAATCGTGGCCACGCCTCACCGGGTTAATCCGTTTGAAGGATTCGAGGGTTGGAGTTGCCCCACATCGTGTAAACGTCGGATAGCAGCGCGCCGTTGAAGCCTTCGAGCTCCGCCTGGGTAATTTCAGCGGCCCCCTGTTTGCCAAACAACACCACCTGATCCCCTGGTTTGACGCCGCCTGGCACATCGGTAACGTCGACCATCATAGTATTCATCGAAATCTTCCCGACAGTGGGCACCCGTTGGCCGTTTATCAACACGTAGGATTTGTTGGTGAACGCTCGGCGGTAGCCATCGGAAAAACCAACCGGCACGTTTGCCAGGAGCGAGTCACGCTTGAGTGTGAAGGTACGATCGTATCCAACGGTGTTACCAACCGGGTAGGCGTTGACCGAGGCCACCGTCGACTTGAATGACAAAACCCGCTTGTATTCAGGACCGTTCACGATGGGTTCTCCGTATAGCAGGCTGCCTGGTCGGACCATGTCGAGCCATGCTTCCGGAACGTTTTGAATGGTGTACGAGTTCGCGCAATGCAGGATCAGCTTCGATCGATCCAGATGGGCATTGTCGATGATCCACTGAGACTGCTGCTTGAATGCCTCCAAGCCTTCGAGGACCTCCGTACGATCCTCAACCGCAAAGTGGGTCATAATCCCGACCAACTCCAGCCCCTCCAGCTTGACCAATGCAAGCGAGTCTTGCTTGCCCTGCTCAGTGCCCATCTCAAGGCCATTTCGGCTCATGCCTGCCGAGTTGAGGCCAAGGTGGATACGCAAGGTCTTGCCATGCCGGGTCGCAATCTCCCCGGCCATGCGCGCGAAGTCCAGGCCGCCCACCAACTCTTCAACGTCATAGGGCAAAGCCGTCTCGACCTCGGCCAGGGTCGGAGTGCGTACGCGCATCAGTCTACCCGTGAACCCGTGCGTTCTGACCACCCTCGCCTCCTCGTTGCTGGCAATGGCGATGCATGGGACCTTCATTGCGATCACCGAAGGGAGCAGCAACCCGATGCCGTGGCCATAGGCATCGGCTTTCATGACCGCACAGACTTGAGCCTTGCCTTGCAACCGCGCCTGAACGGCAGCCAGATTACTCTCAAAAGTAGTTTTGTTTATTTCTACCCATGCATTGGTAGCGGCTACCTGTTGCACATATGAAAGGTTTGAGGTTTCCGTGGCCAGCAAAGGAGCGGCCTGTGCGAAGCTGAACGATGTTAGCGATATAGCGAGCGGCAGAAGTGCCTTGGAGAAACCTTTCATACGCAATCGTCCTTTTTATATTTATTAAGCGACACGAGGCCCCAGCAAGAAAACTCTAATTTTCTACTTAAAATACCGAGCCGCTGATTAGCGTATTACCCGCTGACGGTGGAATTTCGAGATATTTATAAATTAAAACGCCGAAAAACTGCAATTATTCGATTTTTTTGCACAGGTGCACCTTGCATATTTCCGACATCAGCCCTGTACGCGCTGCCATATCACTGCCATAGGCCATGCAGTATTTGCATAGCGATGGGCGCGAAAACTCATTGGAGCCCTGGGGCGAGCAGCCCTTACTATCGAACGACAGCGGCCTGAACCAGGCTCGGAGGCCTCGCTGAATTAAGTAGTAAATCCCTCTCTGCACACTGCTCAAAAATAAAACCAATAATTGAGGTAATCACCTATGCGGCTGCTGCTCGCGACCTTCAAGCATGAGACCAACACCTTCTCCACGGTTCCGACACCGTTCGAAAGTTTTTTTACGGGTGGCAATGCAATCACGGGCCAAGAGGCGATCAACGCACATGAGAACAGTGGAGGAGCCCTTAAGGAAACTCCGAGCAAGTTACCCACCAGTCGGAAATGGACGGCTTGGAGATGCCGAAAACTCCGATTTTCAGCCGCTGATTATTGGAAAACCAAGG